>QIAI01000124.1 GCA_003224995.1 Acidobacteriota bacterium | reverse complement strand
GACCTTTTTCGTCATCGGCCGTTACGTGCAACGCCGGCCAGACATCGTGCGCGATTTGTTCAAGGCGGGGCACGCAGTCGGCAATCACACCTTCACCCATCCGCACTTGATCATGTCAGGTGCGCTTGAGACCCGCATTCAGTTGGAAGAGTGCCAGCGTGCGGTTGAGGATGCGACGGGAGAAAGGCCACGTTTGTTCCGTCCACCGTTTGGTGGAAGACGCCCGCACACGCTGCGCATTGCCCGATCTCTGGGGCTCCATCCGGTCATGTGGAACGTGACCAGTTGGGACTGGAAAGCTCCACCCGCCGCGAAAATCGTAAAAACGTGTTCGCGCCACATGCATGGCGGCGACATCATCCTTATGCACGACGGCAGCCACGTTGAGTTCGGTGCGGATCGTTGGCAGACCGTGATAGCCACGCATTTGTTAATCGAGACGTGGCGCAACCAGGGATACGAGTTCGTCACGGTGCCGGAAATGATGGAAGCTGCCATCGGCCGGCCGACACCCATCGACACGTAGATCCAGATGCATAGCCGCGGCAAGTGGTTAGGGAACAGACTCTACTTCCACGCTCTCTTGCGTAAAGCTCTTGTCCGCCTCGTCGCTGCCGGTAAGCTCGAACGAGTTGGTGACATCCGCTTTGCCGGCCGCCACGCGAGTAATCACGTAAGAGCAACTGATCCAGTGAGCTTCTTCGAGATCTGTCTTCGACCATTGCGCGGGATGATCGGGATGCGAATGGTAGAAGCCGATGACATCTTCGGCACGCTCTCGAGCCTGGCGCTGGATCCGAACCAACTCCTTTGGATCTATGTGATAACGATTCTGAGGAGAATCGGTGCGCGTGTTGCCGCAGCGGGCAGTCGAGGTCACGATGCGGACGTCGCCATCCATCTGGCCGAGCAACACGCCACAGCATTCGTGGGGATAGGTCTCCTCGCCATGGCGGCGGATTTCGGCGTAGTCCTTGGGGCTAATCTTTAGCATGAAGAGATTGATTCACCACAGACTCACAGGGACACAGAGAAATCGCAAGGCAGGATTCCTATTCTCGATGAGGCCTGAGATCTTGCACCGGAAGGGCGCCGCTAGCAAGCCGCTATTTGGCTTTTCTCTGTGGCTCTGTCTCTGGGGTGAACGCACGCTGGCTCTTAAGTCTCGGTCCAGAAACGCTCGCTTAAATACTTATCGCCGGAATCGCAGAGAATCGTCACCATGACGGCTTGCTGGCCTTTCTTGCGCTGTTCTGCGACTTTCAGGCAACCGACAATTGCTGCCGCAGCGGAGATTCCAACCAGCAAACCTTCTTCTCGCGCGAGGCGAATCGCCATTTTGTAGGCGTCTTCGGTCGCGATGCCCATATCTTCGTCCGCGAGTTTCGGGTCGTAAATCTTGGGTACGATTGCTGTCGCCATGTGCTTGGCGCCTTCGATTCCATGAAACGGCGAATCCGGTTGAAGCGAAATGCAGCGCACGTTGGGATTCAGCTCTTTCAAGCGACGCGTTGTGCCCACGAAGGTGCCACTGGTTCCCAGCATGGAAACGAAGTGCGTGATACGTCCTTCCGTCTGTTGCCAGATTTCGTTGGCCGTGCCATGGTAGTGCGCCTGCCAATTGGCCTCGTTGGAATACTGGTCGGCGTAGTAATAGAGATCGGGATGCTTGGCGTAGAGTTCGCGAGCCATGCGAATGGCGCCATCGGAGCCTTCGCCGGGATCGGTGTAAATAATGTTCGCACCATAAGCCTGAAGAATGCGCTTGCGTTCCGGCGAAACGTTCTCCGGCATGCACAGCGTGACCGGGATGCCTCGAGCGGCGCCGATCATGGCGTAGGCAATGCCGGTGTTGCCGCTGGTGGAATCGAGCAGAATCTTGCCGGGAGTAAGAAGTCCGTTGCGTTCCGCTTCAGTGATGATGCGCGAGGCGGCGCGGTCTTTCACTGAGCCACCCGGGTTGTACCACTCGGCCTTTCCGAGAATCTCGACATCGGCCAGGTTGCGCGTCAAATGCTCCAGTCGCAGCAGCGGGGTGTTGCCTACACGGTCGAGCGCGTTGAGGCCGAGCCGGGGCGTAGTTTCCGTCGATGCTGCGCTATCACCCCTCGAGTTGATCGAAACTTGGGCCATGGTGGATCAAACGACCGTGACTATAGTAATGTGCCGGAATCCGTAAAAAAGGCGTATCAACTACATTGGATTATAGAGGAGCCGCTACAGTTCCACCGAAATGTATCAGCTTCACTCTTTCACTCCGGACTGCATCTAACGGTGCAGAAAGCAGAAGGGACCCGAGATGGCAAGCAAGGTAGAACAAAAGTCTTTTGACGACGCGCTGGCCTACTTGCGCGAGCACGGCTTTGATGTGCTGGAAGCGCCGGGAACCAAAGCCCGCATCTTCCTGAAGAAATTCAACGTGTCGGCCGCCATTGAGAAGGACGACAAAGGTGGAGTCAAGATCTTTGCCTATCCTGGCTACCTGGTGGGATCGGAAATCTCCAAGCTGGTCAACAAAGGCTACCAACAATTCCTGAAGACTTCGAAGGCCGAAATTCCGGCTACAGCCGATCACCTGAAGGCTTTACATGCTTTTTCCGAGGAACTGAAGGAAGCGCTCGGCCTGCCTAGCCTCTACAACGAATCGCTGGGGACGGTGAGCGAGTCTTACCAGTACGATCGCATCGTCGACCGCGACAAGGCTACCTCCGAGCGGAAGAAGCGGCCGTGGGAAGTGGCGGGGAAGGCGATGGCGGCCAAGAAGAGCCCCGCGTAGCGAGCTGCGAATACCGGATTGTGAATCTTAAAGACAGCGGCCCATGAGCCGCTGTTTTTGCCTTTGGCTCATCGCATATTGCGCGCTGCAGAAGCCAGCACGACCTAGCCTTTAAATACGAGGGGCTTGCTGTGCTGAGCCACTTTTTGTAGCTAGTGCGCTTCTCCCGAGGCCGCAGCCTTTGCACTTA
>QIAI01000123.1:4283-6048 GCA_003224995.1 Acidobacteriota bacterium | reverse complement strand
ACTCAGCTTTCGCTCGCGACAGCAGATGGCTGGCATGCTCGTAGTCGGTAGCATTGAGAGCCGCCTGAATCTCCGCAACTACCTTCTGTTTGGCTTCCAGTTGCGCCTGCCGCTGCCGTAGCTTGGTTCCCTCGATCAGTTTGTCGATGTCGGGAAATTGTGGGTATTTCGCCCGCAGGGCATCCCACTTCGCCAGGGCCTGATCGTACTTGCTGGATTGCTGCAGCATCCGTGCGTCCGCGGCGAGCGTGGCAACCTCCTCGGCAAGGTTGCGCGCCTGGTTCAGTTGTTGCTGCAATCTCGTCTCGCCGGGCGCCTTGCGCAGGCCCTCTTCTAGAATTGCGATGCGAGACTCCAGGCTCTTTTCCTGCTGAGCGCGCTCGAGCACAGCTTTGACGTAAGTTTCCTTCTCCTGACGCGCGCGTTCCTGCCGCGCTTTCTCCTCAGCCTGGCAAATCTGATCCTCGACTGCCCGCTGCATCATCAACACTCGCGACTCCCGCGGGTAAGCCGAAGCCGCTCGCGCCAGTTCGCGCCCCGCTCCCCGCAGGTCTCCGGCAGACTGTAGTCGCTGCGCTTCGCGAATCGTCGCTTGCAATGATTGTTCTTTCTTCAGTTCACGAATTCGGTTTTCGAGATCTGCCGGCGCCGCCGTGGCCGGCTGCAGTTCGGTGAATTGCTTAAGGAGAATCTCGCCCGCGCGCCAATCCTTTTCGCTCGCGCTCTTGCAGGCTTGCAGCAATTCACTCGCGCCCCGCTCCTGGATCAATTGATCCTGCGTGGCTGAGCGACACGCCCGTACAATCGCGCTCGCTCCCTCTTCCCATTGCTGGTTGACGAGAAGTCTCTGTCCGTCCGCCAGGCCTTTCTGTGCCTTGGCCCGGAGCTTGAGTGCATCGCTGACCTTTTCCTTCACCTGCATCAGGTCCGCGTCCCAGGGAAATTCCTGCTCAGCCTGGGCAACCAGAGTAGACGCGGTCACATAATCGGAAGCCTTGATTGCCCCCTCCACCTTCTGGATCCACGCTGCGCGTTGATTGGCTTGCGCCTGGTCGCGGAGTTTCTTCACCCGCTCCATAATCCGGTCAAGGTCGGGATAATGCCGGTAGGTGGAACGCAGCGCTTCCCATTTCACTAATGCCTGGTCGTAATGTTGCGCCTGCTCGAGCGTCCGTGCCTCGCTGGCGATCGATGCGATCAGCTTTCCCAGCCGTTGTACCCCATCGAGATGCTCTTGCAGTTCTGTATCCTGAGGACTTTTGCTGAGAGCTTCTTCCAGGATGTGGTAGCGCAGGTCTAGCGAAGACTCTTGCTGCGCTCGTCGGATTGTTCCCTGCACAACTTCGGACCGCTCTGACCGGACCTTGTCCTGGAACTCGCGGATATCGGGATCATCGCCGAGATCTCTTTTCAGGGTCTCCACCGCGCGCAGCGCTTCGTCGTATTCCTGGTTGTGAAGAAGCTCGTTTGCCTTCTGCAGGCCTTCCGCTTTCCGCCGCTCTAGCCGGTCGTGTTGCAGGTTTTCGCGCACGATATTTAGCAGAGACTGCAATCGCGGCTCCGGCCCGATTTGTGCCAGCGTGCCTTCCAGCTTCTTGAGCAACTCGTCATTGCGTTTCTCTTGCAACATCTGGCGAGCTTCGGCCAGTTGCTCATCTACAAACTTTTTGCGTTCTTCCACCTGCCGCTGCTTTTCCGCGAGTCCCTGCAGCTTCAACAGCATGCGCTCTCCCGGAAACCGGTTCAGGCCTTCACTTGCCTTCGC
>QIAI01000123.1:0-4219 GCA_003224995.1 Acidobacteriota bacterium | reverse complement strand
CTGCACCTGCCCCGCGCTCGCGGATTCCAGCAATGCCTGCACTTGTGGAGCCTTGGGATCTAGTGCTTCTGCGTCTTTCAGGATTTCCAGCGCCGCCGTGAATCTCCGCGCTGAAATTTCCTGGCGTGCATCGGAAAGATATGTTTCCATCTGCCGCTGCCGCGATCGCTCCACCCAATCGCGATGAATCAGGCGATAAAGCGCCTTCGCCTGGGCGTCATCCGGCGCCAGCTCAAGCGCCTCTTCCACCGCCTCCTTGGCGGCGTCCAGTTTGCCTTCCGCATGAGCTCCTTCCGCGGTCTTCAATGCGCTGTGCAGCTTTTCCGCCCGCGCCGCGGCCAGGCGCACCTCGTCCCGCAGTCTCTGCAACTCGGCATTATTTTTGTCCAGGCTGAGGGCCCGGTCGAGCGACTCCTGCGCGGTCTGAAGTTGCCCATGGGCAAGCGCCTCCTCGGCTCGTTCCCGCAGCTTGCCGACTTGCGCGTTCACTTCTTGTCGCTGAATCTGGAACTGGACGTCGCGCAGCAGCTGGTTGGCGCGCGTATTTTGCTGATCGATCTTGAGCACCTGCATCAGGCGGTCCTTCGCCTTGTACAGGTCGGCGCGCTCCATCAACAGCGACACCTCTTCCATGTTGCGTTCGATCAGTTCCTGCTTGAGGTGACCTTGCATCTGCCGGAGATCAAGCGCCAGCTCGTCCGCCGACTGGTAGCGCTCGTCTCGATCCTTGGCCAGTGCCCGCAACACAATCGCTTCCAGCTCCGGCGGAAACACCGTCAGAAAATTCTTGAGCGGCGGAGGTGGCTCGCGCGTGATCTTCAGCAGCGTCGTGGTCGTGCTTTCCCCTTCAAAGGGCAGATGGCTCGTCACCATCTGGTAAAGCACAACCCCCGTCGAAAACAGATCCGTCCGCCCATCCACCGTCTGCCCGTTCACCTGCTCGGGAGACATGTAATACAACGTCCCAACAATCTGCGACGCGCTCTTGGTGACGTTCTGATCTCCCATCTTGGCGATTCCGAAATCGAAGATCTTGATGCCGCCATCCTTGCACAGCATGATGTTCGCCGGTTTGATATCCCGATGCACTACATTGCGGTGGTGTGCGTAGCTCAGCCCTTCACACACCTGGATGATGATGTTGGTCTTGTCCAGCAGGCTCAGCGTCCGGCGCGCCGCCAACACCGTATCCAGGTCCTCGCCCTCCAGATACTGCATTACCAGATATGGATTCCCGTTGAAGTCTCCCAGGTCGTAAACCGTCACGATGTTCGGGTGAACCAGGCTGGCCAGCGACTTTGCCTCGACGAAGAACCGCTTCAGCTGTGCAGGATTTTCCGCGAACCCGCTGGTGATCATCTTGATGGCGACTGGCCGGTCCAGGTGGGGATCGTTGGCCTTGTACACCACTCCCATGCCACCGCGCCCGCTGATCTCGACAACGTCATACTTCCCGATTTTTGCGGGCACGTTTGAAGCCATGATGTCCAGGTCCGATCCCTGGGCAGAATTCCGCATATCCCCCGGCAATCGCCAAATTGCCTGGCAGGTCAGGGAAGGCAGGCTTAGCCCGCTCCCGCGGAACGCCGGTTATTGTGCTACGAACCGCTCGCCGTAGCAACTGATGTTTCGATCCATTCAGTCCCTGACAGACCTTCGAGCGCAAGAGCAGTCACCGGCCGACCCGCCAGGCACGTCGGCTGAAAGCCACCCCGTAGCTTTCAACGACCTTCTCGAACGGGATCTTCGGCTTGAAACAAAACACGTCCTCACACCTTGTCTTTCGCCCCAAGCCAGCTGGATGAGAAAAGTTTTGCATTCCCTGTACCCAGGCTCGACTACTCGCGGAACCCGCCGCCGGATCGACGCACCTCCCCGAAGCGATTGTGTATCGGGCCCGCGCTTCGTTTCGCAAATTGCCAGCAAGTTGTTTGACTCTCTTCTTTGCGCGCAATACGATACGCGGGCGTCCCTGATCATCAGAATGGTGATGGAGTGAAAGCCATGTCTTCGTCTGACTGCGTTCCCTGTCGTTATCGTGTTTTCTTCTCAAGATTTCTTCTGCTGACCCTGTTCCTCGCCCTTCCGGTGGCAGCATTCGCCAAGGCGGAGAAGCGCGATGCGAAGCCGGCTGATAAGAAGAAAGAGGAGCCTCTTCCTCTGAAGCCGACGCGCAAAGTGGAGTTCACCACCGACGAAGGCACATGGCTCTCTCTGGACGTGTCTCCCGACGGCAAGACGCTCGTCTTCGATCTGGTGGGCGATCTCTATACCATGCCCATCAGTGGTGGCGAAGCCAGGAAGATCAGCAACGGAATGGGGTTCAACAACCAACCCCATTTCTCACCCGATGGCCAGCTCATCGCTTTCGTCAGCGATCGTGGCAGCTCCGAAAATGTTTGGATCTCCAAGCCCGATGGCTCCGATCCCAAACAGCTCAGCCAGGATGAACAAGTCGAATTCGCTTCTCCCACCTGGACACCCGATGGCCAATACGTGATCGCGGCTCGCGAAAGCCAGTTCCCCATCCAGACCTTCGAGCTCTGGATGTACCACATCAAAGGCGGAGCCGGCGTTCAGATCACGAAGTCCAAACCCAAGCCCGACGCCAGTCCGCGCGATTGGACCCACGCCATCGGCGCCTCCGCCTCGGCAGATGGCCGTTATCTTTATTATGCGAGCCGTGGCGGATTTTTCGACAAAGTTTACAACGTTTCTTTTCCGCTCTCCCAGATCACTCGCCGCAACCGCATCACTGGCGAAGAAGATGTTGTCACCGATGCTCCCGGAAGCGCCTTCCGCCCGGTCATTTCACCGGATGGAACCAAGCTCGTCTATGGCACGCGCTATGAAACCGAAACCGGTCTGCGTATCCGTGATCTGCAGTCCGGCGAAGAACGTTGGCTGAAGTATCCCATTCAACGCGACGATCAGGAATCCTTGTTCACCCGCGACTTTCTCCCCAGCTATTCGTTCACCCCTGACAGTAAGGACGTCGTCGTCACTTGGGGCGGAAAAATTCATCGCGTGAATGTCGCGAATGGCGAGGAACACGAGATCCCCTTCACCGCGAAGGTCGAGCGCGATCTCGGTCCGGAACTCAACCTCCGCCTTCGCGTGGAAGACGGCCCGGTGCAAGTGCGAATCATTCAAGCTCCGGTCCAGTCCCCCGATGGCAAGCGCATGGCGTTCTCCGCGCTCACTCATCTTTATGTGATGGATCTGTCCTCCGGAACTCCCAAGCGGCTTACCAACGATCAGAATCGCGAGTTCCAGCCGGCATGGTCCCCCGACGGCCAATGGCTCGCTTACGTTACTTGGGCTGTGGACGGTGGCCAGATCTGGAAAACCCGCGCCGACGGCAGCGGCTCCCCCCAACAACTCACGCACGTAGCCGCCTACTACCGCGATCCGGCGTGGTCTCCCGACGGACAGCGCATCGTCGCCCTACGCTCGCCTCGCATTGCGCATGTTGAAGAATTCGACGAGTTCGGCCACCTGGGAACCATGGACCTGATCTGGGTTCCGGCCGACGGCGGCGATGCCAACTTCATCATGCCCGCCCATGGCGGCCAGCATCCTCATTTCGGACCAGAGAAAGATCGCATCTATCTCTACTCCGACGCCGGCCTCACTTCCTTGCGTTACGACGGCACCGAACGCCGTGTGATCGTGAAGGTGGTTGGCAAATCCTGGTTCCCGCAGCCTCCGGAAAAGGGCGAAGGCAATCCCGCCGACGACGTCCGCCTTAGTCCCGACGGAAACTGGGCTTTGGCGCAGGTCAGCACTCAGCTTTACCTGCTCGCCGTCCCCCACATGGGCGGCGAAGCCCCCACCGTCGATATCAACAAATCTGTTCTTCCTCTCAGCAAACTGACCGACGTCGGCACTGACTACATAGCATGGTCTAATGACAGCAAGACCATCACCTGGGCTGTTGGATCTACGTTCTTGCGCCTGCCCATCGATAAGGTGGTATTCGAGAAACCCAAGTCCCCCGACGATAAAGACAAAGAGAAGGACGCGGCTTCAAAGCCCGAGCCCAAGCCCGAACCTCCGAAAGCCAGGCAGGCTAAGAAGGACTCGAGCGCCGGCGCAACTTCCTCGGATTCAAACGCCAGCGCGGAAGAACAGAAAAAGAACAAGCCGAAACCAGAAGAAGTCGCCGTCAAGCTCGAATTCCCGCGCCATCATCCGTCCGGAACCGTCGTGCTCCGTG
>QIAI01000122.1 GCA_003224995.1 Acidobacteriota bacterium | reverse complement strand
CGCGTTTTCGTTGGTGATGGTGAGCGCGGACAGGGTCTTTGCGGCCCGCGACCCACGCGGGTTTCGTCCGCTGGCCATGGGTCGCATTCCGGCGCAGGAAGGTGTGCGCAAAGACACCATCGTGTTCGCTTCCGAGACTTGCGCGTTCGACTTGATTGGCGCGGTGTATGAGCGCGACGTGAAGCCCGGGGAACTGGTGATTGTGGGGCCGGAAGGCGTGACCTCCCGTTTCTATTCGCCCACCGGGCCGCAGTCGAGCTGCATTTTCGAACATGTGTATTTTTCGCGTCCCGACAGCCAGGTGTTTGGGCGATCGGTGCAAATCAGCCGCGAAAATCTGGGAAAGCAGTTGGCGCGCGAAGCCGGCGTAGAAGCCGACGTGGTTGTGCCCGTGCCGGACTCGGGTGTGACCGCCGGCGTGGGTTACGCGGCGGAGAGTGGCATTCCGTTTCGCTTCGGGTTGATCCGCAACCATTACGTCGGACGTACGTTTATCGAGCCGAAGCAGACGGTCCGGGACTTCGGGGTACGTCTCAAGCTTAACCCGGTGCGTTCCCTGCTCGAAGGCAAGCGCGTGGTGCTCATCGATGATTCCATCGTGCGCGGAACCACGAGTAAGAAGATTGTTCGCATGGTGCGCAACGCGGGTGCGGCGGAAGTGCACATGCGAATTTCGTGTCCGCCGACCATTTCGCCGTGTTTCTACGGGGTCGATACCCCCTCGAAGAACCAGCTGATCGGCGCGAACAAGTCGGTTGAGGAGATCCGCGAGTACATCGGGGCGGATTCGCTGGCTTACTTGTCGCTGGAAGGGTTGAAAAAAGCCTGCGGCGAAGGCGAGAAAACGGATTACTGTACGGCGTGTTACACCGGAAAATATCCCACGAACTGGGTCGATGTGGAAGAAATCCAGACCGCCGGTAGCAAAAGATAGTCTTACCAAAGAAATCCCTATATTTGTACTTGTCATCCTGAGCAAAGCGAAGGACCTGCTTTCCCCGCTGCCAGCAACGAACTCTCAGCGACCACCCACTAACGAGCCCGTCAATTCCTCCCAACGGCTCCACCAAAGGGCAGTTCGAATCCCCACTTTCATTGCTTCCCAAAGGAGCTTTGCCTACGACGGCTGGTAGTAGCGATGCCTTCCAGCTACTCTCTTGCACTTACGGCGCTCCGGACATCGCCCCCCGCACCCGGGAATTCGATCGCCGCAACAGAGCCAGTCTTTTCTGGAGTTTTTCTTCACATATGCGCTGCGGAAATCGTCATAGACCTGCTCTGCAGGTTCACTCTTGGCTGCCCATGGCAATAGCTCTGCTGATCTGCACCGGATTGCTGCCAGTTCTCGTTCAGGCGCAGAACCCGCGCGGAACCTTGCGCGGCGAAGTGCAGGATCTTTCGGGTGCGCGCATTGCCGGCGCGCGAGTCGTGGCCCAATCCACCGGGTCCTCTCTAAGCAAGGAGGGTCAGACTGACGAGCGCGGCGAGTTCCGGATTGAGGGCCTGCTTCCCGGCACTTATCACGTAGTAGTAACTGCCCGGGGATTCGCCGACGCGGCTTCTGATTTGGACGTGGTCGTCAGCATGGTGCGCGACGTGACCGTCACCCTGAAACCCGCGGTTGCCCCCCAATCCGTAAACGTTGAGGGAAAAGCTTCCTCCATTACCAGCGAGCCCATCGATATTTCCAGCGCGGTTCACCAGGGCGCCGTGAGTTCGCGTGATCTGGAGACCATTCCTCTGGCGCATCGCAGTTTCGCCAACATTGCATACCTGGTGCCGGGAACGCAACCCGTCGAGCCTTCGGACCCCACCAAGGCGCGGATCACGGCAGTGGCGTTTGGCGGCAGTTCCGGGTTGAACGTCGATTTGTCGGTGGATGGCGGCGACAATTCCGACGACTATATTGGCGGATTTCTGCAAAACTTTTCTGCGGATGCGATTCAGGAATTCGCGGTGCGAACTTCGAATGAGGAGGCCGATACCGGCCGGACCGTGGGCGGATCGGTGGTGATCACCACCAAGCACGGCACCAATGACTGGCACGGCAGCGGCGCATTTTACGAGCGGGCGTCAGGGCTGAACGCTCGCTTTCCCATCGACAATCCGCCTCCCCAACCCAAGCAGCCGTTCTCGCGACAGAACTATGTGGCCACCCTGGGCGGGCCGCTGCACAAGGACAAGTTCTGGATCTTCGGCTCTTTCGAAGGTGTGCACGAAAACGCGAGCATCAACTACAACCCTGGCAATCTCGCGGAGTTCCACGCGCTGTCTTCGCTGGCCGCTGCCGGTTTGATTCACGGCGTCAATCTTGAAGGTCAGCCGGTCGGAGTGGATTCCATCCCGGTGCCCAACTCGGTCAAGGTCCCTTTCCGCGATTACATGGGATCCCTGCGATTCGATTGGGCGCAGTCCAGCCGCTCGCAATGGTTCCTCCGCGGCTCGCTGGACAACTACACCACCAACAACGACCTGGTGCAGCAGGCAACCCTGCCCTCAACCGGGGCAACCTCGGGATCGAAATACACAAACGTCGTGCTCAATAACCAGATGACCTTCAGTCCGACCTGGCTGGGCTCGTTCACCTTCGATGCCAGCTTTCTGCATCACACCGCGTCGCGCAATCAGTATCTTGGTTTCGCCCTGGCTTTCCCTTTCAGTTCGACGTTCTCCACGATTTCAGGATTTGAGACTTTCGGCGATAACCAGTTTGCGACGCCGATCACAGCATTCCCCGTGCTGCGTAAGCAGGAGAAATATCAATTCCGCTACGACCTGAGCCATGCGTCGGGCAAGCACTCGCCTAAGTTCGGCATCAGCTTGATTCATGAGCCGGTGCTGAGCGGTTCGCTCTCAGGAACGGAGGAAGGCTTCCTGCAATATGCG
>QIAI01000121.1 GCA_003224995.1 Acidobacteriota bacterium | reverse complement strand
GGGACACACGCACTGTGCGCACCAACAAAAAAGCCAGGCACCGGGAACCCACTGCACACGCCAGAGCTCGTTACCGTTGCTTCCTTCCGGACCTGGCGGGGTTGGCGAGAGTGCGTCGCGTGGGACCGATACCTGACCCTTGCTAGTTTACCATTCGAGAATGAAACGAACGTACCCTTCCCATTCCGCTCGACATGACGAAAAATGGAAGAGTCGACGACCCCGATGAACGGTCCACGATTGAACGGACAATGATTGAACGGACAATGACGAACGGGCAACCCATCACCCTCGCCGCCGCCATCGAACGCTATTTCCAGGTGGCGCTCTACCTTCTCGTGCTCACGGGGTTCGGCACCTTGGCCAGCACGGGAACCTTGGACGCTCCAACGGTCGTCCTGGTGGGTGCCGCGCTTGCCTTGCGCGGTTATTTTTTGAGCAAGCGGCAGGATTTTCAGTTGCCCACGCGCGTCACCAATTACCTCACGCTCGGGTACGTCGCTTTTTACCTGTTGGATTATTCCCTTTTCTCGCACAGCTTTCTCACCGCGACCGTGCACCTGGTGTTGTTCGGCATGGTGGTGCGATTGTTCTCGGTGCACAAGGAACGCGACCACTACATGCTCGCGGTGCTGGCCTTCCTCATGGTGCTGTCGGCCGCGGTGCTCACCGTGGACAGCGTCTTCCTGTTTGCCTTCGCGGGATTCATGCTGATGGCGGTGGTGACGTTTGTGCTGATGGAAATGCGCGGCTCCGCGCATACCGCAAACATTCCGGCACGCGAGCCAACCGATCGTCAGACTTATCGACGCATGGCATTTTTTCTGGCAGCCACGTCGCCGGTTCTGGTGGTGCTCATTCTGGCCGGCGCCTCGGCCATCTTCTTTTTACTGCCGCGCATGTCAGCAGGCTACCTGGGATCGTTTGCCGGCGGCAGCGACATGACGACCGGCTTCAGCGATCACGTGCAGTTGGGGCGTATCGGGCAGATCCAGCAATCGAATGCAGTCGTCATGCATGTGCAGATCGATGGGGACCCGCGTGGGGCCTACGACCTGAAGTGGCGAGGCGTCGCGCTGGCAAGGTTTGACGGCAAAACCTGGTCGAGCCCGACGGTGCAAGTTCCGCTCGCGCGGCAGGAGGATGGACGATTTCCTTTGTGGCATACGCCTCGCGAGCCGCTGCCCCGGGCGATGCGGCCGATTCATTACCGGGTTCTGATGGAGCCGATTGGGGCGAATATTTTTTTCCTGGCGAGCCGGCCGCGCTTTTTGAGCGGCAACTATCAGTCCGTGGCCAGCGACCGGGCTGGCTCCATTTACGATCTGGATCAGAAACATCCTGTGAGTTTGTACGAGGCGGATTCCGATCTGGCAGTGCCTGCGCCCGCCATCTTGCGCGCGGCGGTGGGCGCAATTCCTCCTGAGATGCAGGAATATCTGCAGTTGCCGCTGCTGGATCCGAGGATTCCGCAGTTGGCGGGGCAGATTACGGCTTCGGCGGGCAATTCGTTCGACAAGGCGGCGGCCCTGGAGCGCTACCTGATGACGAATTTCGGCTACACGCTGGAAATGTCGCGAGTGACGCCCCGTGATCCCCTGGCCGATTTTCTGTTTGTCAGGAAGCGCGGGCACTGCGAATACTTCGCATCCTCGATGGCGATCATGCTCCGCACCTTGGGGATTCCATCGCGAGTAGTGAACGGATTCCGCACCAGCGAATTTAACGACCTCACAGATAATTATGTGATTCGCGCCAGCAGCGCGCATTCCTGGGTGGAGGCGTACTTCCCGGGATATGGCTGGATCAGTTTCGATCCCACGCCCGGCTCGCCCTTGGCCGGCCTAACCGGTTGGAGCCGGCTGGGACTCTACCTCGATGCCATGGCTTCGTTTTGGCGGGAATGGGTCGTGAATTATGACGCCAGCCATCAGCGCAGCCTGGGCGAAGACGCCATGCAGGGGAGCCGGTCGCTGGTGGACGGCATGCGGGATTGGGCGCAAGGCCAGTATGCGCAGATGCTGGAGCGGGCGCGCCGTACCCAGCGGAAATTCTCGCATTCGCCGGGAACCTGGACTGGGATTGGAGTTTTCGTTGGCTTATTGCTGCTGGCCGCAATGAATTTCCGAACCCTGATGCGCTGGGCGCGCCAACGCCGATTGACCAACCATCCCGAGGAGGCGCCCAGTCAGGCAGCCGCCTTGTGGTATCAGCGCATGCTGCGCTGGCTGGGTCGCAAAGGTTGGCAGAAAAATTCGATCGAGACTCCCAAGGAATTTTTGACGCGGATTGAAGATCCGGCCATGCGCCAGCGGCTGGAGGATTTTACCCGCGCCTACGAAGCCGCTCGATTTGGAGAGTCTTCCGAACAAGCGCGGCGATTGCCTGCGTTATACCAGGAAATCACGTCTACGAAGCAGGACTGAACAGCGCTAGCTCTTGCCGAAGCGCCACACGACGCCGCCACCTACAAAGAGGTTGTGCTGGCGGCTGTTACCGGTATCGACCGTAATGTCCGGGCTACCCGACCAAAAGTCGCGCACTTCGCCACGCAGGCTGAGTCTGCGGAGGATGCGAACGTCAAGCCCTAGCCCCATCTGAAAAACTCCGGTGGTAGTGCTCTT
>QIAI01000120.1:445-3919 GCA_003224995.1 Acidobacteriota bacterium | reverse complement strand
TCGGCGAGGTCCGTCTATTTTGACGACCAAACAGGTGCTCACCATGTCGGGGAGAGGGCGTTGGAACAACTGAAGAAGTGGGGACGATTTCGAGTCGTTTCCGACCGAAAGCAAGCTGACTTGATAATGTTGCTTTCCGCGTCCCCTTACAAGGGAGGCCAGATCGCCACTTCAGGAGGACAGACTGGCACCATCGATCCCAACGGGAACCTTGATATGGACCCTGCTCCCAATTTCAACAAGCTAGCCCCGGTTCGTTACGCATTTCTGACGGTGATCAATCCTAAGACGGAAGAGAATCTTTGGAGTGACTCCCATCCATGGGGTGGCTTGCTGACTGGCTTTGACAGCGTAGGGAAACGCTTAGTGAAGAAGTTAGAAAAACAAATGAAGTAGAAAGCGAAGGCCGCAATGCATGTATTAGGGGCCAGCATGATTTCTTCGGTATAGGAAGTCAAAAGCCGCGAGCGAGGGCGCCCGAGCTACAGAACACTCTCTTCACGAAATCTTGTCGTTCCGGCGCCGAGCGAAGCGGAGGTAGCAAACCTGCTTCTCCAAACCCACGCCCGGCGCGGCATTTCGCTCGATACCTTGACACACAAGAGCCCAAATGGGCGTAGAATGCCGCCCATCTCTCGGGAGGCCGTTATGCGCTTCGCCCGCCTTTTCGTACGCCGCATGGTTTGCGCCTTCTGCGTTGTGGGATTCGCTCTCGTTCTCTCGCTGGGTTGTGGAACCACCACGCACGGTCCAAAGGACACATTTGGCACCAGCTTCACCCCGCCGGCACTCAATGCAATGGACCCCAACACCGTACCCGTCAACAGCACCCCCTTCGTCATGACCTTGAACGGACACAACTTCGGTCCCGATGCCATCGTGTTCTGGAACAACGTCCCGCACGTGGCTCGGTTCGTGAGCTCCACCCAGCTGCAGGTTTCCATCACCGCTGACGACCTCACGATCTTCGGACTGGTTCAGGTCTACGTCCGGACCGCGGGGAGGACCTCCAACACGGTGGACTTTGACGTGACTGCGAATTGAGTCGCGGGGGCCTGTGTAGGTCGGCTCTTGTAGATTTTTGGATGAAATCGTCTATTTTGACTTCATGACGAAATTTGAAGACTGCCCGTTTTGGCTGCAGGTGTTGGTGGGCATGCCACACGCACTCCTCAGCGAGAATTTACTGGTAATTCTCAACAGGTGAATTAGCTGTTCTTCAACAGTCGGCCTTTACTTTCAATAATTGACAATTCTGCACGAGCCGTCGAGTCTACAAGGAATGTGAGCCCTTGATGGACACGAAGGTCTGGTACAACCCCGCGAAGGGTGTGGTGCAACCCAAGGGCTGGGGAATGGTCATGTCGCCAGTCCGCATTTTGGTAGTGGATGATTCTGAGCTCTTTCGCCGATTCATGATCTCTGCGCTACAGATGTCGCCAGCACTACAGGTCATCTGCAGCGTGGCAGACGGATTCGCGGCAGTTGCTAAAGCAGAGGAACTGCGGCCGGACGTGATTCTGCTCGATATTGGGCTACCAGGGCAAAACGGAATTGAGGCGGGTCGACAAATCCGCCGATGCGCACCGGCATCTAAAATAATCTTCGTGAGTCAGGAATCCTCTGCGGACATTGTGCAAGAGACTCTCAGTTTGGGGGCACTGGGCTACGTAGTGAAGACAAGTGCAGGAAACGATCTATTACCTGCGGTGGCAGCCGTCATCTGCAGTAAGCAATTTGTTAGTAGCGCATTAGCGTACTCGAACTTCACCCACACCTAGGCGATTCTGAGTCGTTCGACCTCAGCAGCGGTAACGCTTCTCCGGTTCCTCGCTTTCATCTGACGACCGACGCCGTTCGCAAGTGCAGGCGCTTCGGTTTCCGGAGTTGTGAAACACGAAAAGCCGCAGTCTAAGCAGACCAATACCTTCGGATAAACGAAGACGCCGTTTTTGTCTAAATTTTCGAGGCCGGAGAACGGGAAATGGAGGATTATCTCAGACGGAAATTCCACCTCGTTGCTCGATGCACATAAGACACAAGCCATAAATACACTCCTGTAGAGATTCCTTGCCTGCGAGAGCGTTGTCTGATTTTGTAGCTCTTTCCTTTGCAATCTTCCGGATTTCACTCTGTTTATGCGCTCTTCTTCAATTCAAAGCAATCTCGGAGTGCACGTAAAGCATAAAGCCCCTTATCCAGAGCCTTGCCTTCTTCACTGCCATGCTCCGATACCATAAGCAGTTCTCGCGCTCTCGCAAGCAATACATTTTCTGCTTCAGCGATGCGAGACGGTAGGTTCAGCTTGTTTGTCTCAAACAGTGCGGCAAGATACAGTTCACGCCAACCCCCAATACTAGAAGACCGGAACTCCAGCTTTTCACAAGTCATGAATGCTATGCTCCCACAGTTTTTTGAATTGATTTATATCGCCCCGAAAGGGTAGAGAAAACCTAATTGCCGAAACGCCGAGCGGAAAACTGTCGCGGCTTACAGATCCAAACTTGGGAATTATTAGGGTCTGATGTTTAGAAATACTAGTACCCAAATGTTTGATCTGGGAGGAAAGTCCACCCAAAGCAGACATCGTGAGCACTTTAGATTTCCTGCCAGCCGCCGGCGCCCACCAATACATGCAGCTTTGAGCAACGGAGGGCAAGGATACGGCCTGAAGGCCGATGGTGGTGAGCTTGCTTGTGTCTGCCATCAAAGCTGTTAATTCGCGGAGAAAGATTCGTCAGTAGCGGAATAGACGCGGAACGACCCCTAGTGCCACGAGGAATCCAGCCGTGCTTTTGCGCGCTACGCTACCGCCAATCGTGCCATTATTTAGAACTCGTATTTTGGTTTTGGGAATCTCGAACTCCGCGAGGCCGCACTCGCCATTGCCGACCGCCCCCCGCACAGATCCCTGCGTCCGCCGGAATCAGGAATCTCCGGAAGCTAAGCGGATCGCTGAACGTCGGCATCGCCGCGGCCGTCCATGAACTAGCATTGATCAACAGAGGGCCCGATAACTTTCAGTCCACGATTGAATCGGGCCCCACCGTTCGCTGACATCCTCCCGCGGTGTTACTGTGAGACGGCATAATCGAGTCAGCCAAAACCTCGCAATCTGCTGCTCACAAACTTCTTGCCCTGGATGATCGCTTCCACAGCGGGCAGTAACTCGCTTCCGGCATCCGACTTGTCAATATAGCCCCACGCTCCCAAGCTGAAAGCTTCTTCCACAACATCAGCGAAGGGGTATTGGCTGACGATTAAGACCTTCGATTTAGGTGCAAGCTCACGGATTCGACGGACGACCTCGATTCCACTCACATTGGGGAGTCCGATGTCCAATAGAATCAAGTCCGGCTGCAGCTTTGCAGTCTGCTCGATAGCTTCCAATCCATCCGATACTTCGCCGACAATCTGCAACTCGGGCTGTTTCTGGAGTCTCGAAGTGATGTAATGACGCCACGGGGCGTAATC
>QIAI01000120.1:0-398 GCA_003224995.1 Acidobacteriota bacterium | reverse complement strand
GAAATCTCCACTATTCCCTCATAAAGTATTGATATTGTTCTGTCAACTGCAAGAAGCAACAGATCCCGTCTGTTCGGACAGTCTTTCTGTTCGGGTTGAATCGTCGCGTGCCATCGGGCTTTCTTGGAACGGCTCCATTGACCGCTGCCCACGACACACAAGTGCCCTACAACTGAACAAATGAAATGGGCGGGATGCTGCGGCACAAATTGACGAAATCAGATGAATGAGAATGCCAGTCTCCGGACGGGATGCGGTAGGCTCCCAAATCATCGAGGTGCTCGAAGCGAGCCCTGTCAACCAGGCCGTTGACCATAACTGCGGCGAGCGTGTGAGCAGTATCCAATGCAATATATCTGCCCTCCTCGACAGCAGAACCCATATGCGCGCCGGAGTGC
>QIAI01000119.1:4899-6315 GCA_003224995.1 Acidobacteriota bacterium | reverse complement strand
TCTGGAGTCATGGTAGAATAGCCCTTCCGGTATCCTCCTCCCCCAAAACTGAAGAGGAGCGAACCTTTGATGTTCCGCAAAACTTTTCCGCTGTTTCTTGTTTTTTCACTCATCAACTTGCTGGACCTGTCCTCCGTGGCGCAAACGTCGAAGCTGACGGCTGCTCAGGTGGTGGAGAAAAACGTTGCAGCCCGCGGTGGATCGCAGGCGTGGCGTGGTGTGCACACAATTTCCTGGAAGGGGAAGATGGATGCGGGAGCCGGCGACTCCGCCGCGCGCAGCCGTCGTTTCGCCACCAACCAAGGTCGCATGTCTCCGACCAGCAACATGGATCACGGCAAACTGGGCCCAGAGGTCGCTGAGAAGGACAAGCAGATCCAGTTGCCCTTCACCTACGAGATGAAGCGTCCCCGCAAGTCGCGCATGGAGATCGAATTTGCCGGCAAGACGGCGGTTCAGGTCTACGACGGCAGCAACGGCTGGAAGGTTCGTCCTTTTCTGAATCGTAATGACGTCGAGCCTTTCACGGCGGACGAACAAAAGTCAGAAAGCGACAAGGCCGATCTCGACGGCTACCTTATCGACTACGCCGCGAAGGGATCCAAAGTCGAACTGGACGGCATGGAAAAGGTAGAGGGCCGCGACGCTTACAAGCTGAAAGTCACGAGCAAGAGCGGTCAAGTGAATTACGTTTGGGTCGATTCGCAGAGCTTTCTGGATGTAAAAGTATCGGGGACCCCGCGCCGGATGGATGGCAAGATGCACAATGTGTCCATCTATCAGCGGGACTTCCGGAACATTCAAGGTGTAATGGTTCCTTATCTTCTAGAAACCGCGGTAGACGGCTATCGGGAAACACACAAGACGGTTATTGAAACCGTTGCCGTCAACCCCAAGCTTGAGGATTCTTTGTTCACCAAACCTCAGGCGAAGTAATGCTTGCGGAGGGGTGCCCGCGCGGGCGCCTCTTTAAGTTTTCCAGGGAATGTGGCAACCTTCGCCGTAACCGGCGCTCCTACCGCCTCCCCAGAGCAGCCGACGTAAACGAGAAGCACCCCCATTAACCTGTAAAGTTCGAGGTGGTTGCACGTAAAAGCCAGGCAGTTGCGGGCGGAGCGGTAGTAAGCTGGCCCGCACGGAATTCTGGCTGATTGTATCTGTGGGGCAAAGAAGACCATGAATAAGCCGGCGGCCGTCGGTTCTCTCGTCGTACTCGCCCTGGGTGCCTTTATTGCAGGGCGCATCAGTGGTCGAAGCAGTCAACCAACGCAACCCTCCGCTAAACGGATTCTGTACTACGTAGACCCTATGCATCCGGCGTACAAGTCGGACAAGCCCGGGACCGCGCCTGACTGCGGCATGGCGTTGGAGCCGGTGTACGAGGGAGACGACCTTGCGGCCAAGCTTCAGTTGCCG
>QIAI01000119.1:0-4894 GCA_003224995.1 Acidobacteriota bacterium | reverse complement strand
GAATTCCGGCTCTCGGGTGGTGCGCACGACGGGACGGGTCGCCCCGGATGACAATCGCGTCTACCGCTTGATGGCTGGGACGGATGGTTGGATTCAAGCGCTGCAGGACAATCCTGCCGGTACCGTCGTCAAAAAGGACCAGGTGCTGGCTACCTTTTACAGTCGCGAATTTCGCAATGCCGAGCAGGCCTATCTCGGCTCTTTGGCCAGTCAGGATCGCGTCCGCGCAGTGCGCGAGCCCGATGAGCAGAACCGGGCTGGCGATTCCAGCATTCGCATCAACGAGGAGCAGTTGCGTACCCTGGGCATGGGCGAGCCCCAGATTCGGGAGTTGGCGAAGACCCGGCAAGTCACGGGAGACATCACGGTGGTGGCTCCGGTAGATGGCATCGTGCTTTCACGCTCGATCTCGCCGCAGCAACGGTTCGAAAAGGGCACGGAGTTTTATAAGGTCGCCGATCTCAGCAAAGTGTGGATCGTCGCGGATGTCTTTGGAGACGAAGCCAGCGCGTTGCGTCCTGGCTCCAGGGCCACCATATATGTTCGAGAGCTTTCGAAGACCGTAACCGCGCTCGTGATGGATAGCCCTCCTTTGTTTGATCCCGCCTCGCGGACCTTGAAACTCCGGCTGGAGACGGATAATCCAGGAACGCTTCTGCGTCCGGANCATTTCCGTTCCCTCGGAAGCGGTTCTCGACAGCGGTATGCAGAAGATCGTGTATCTCGAGAGTGGGGATGGAGTTTTCGAGCCGCGTCCGGTGGAATTGGGAGCCTCGTTTGGCGGGCGTGTAACCGTCAAGCGTGGACTCTCGGAAGGCGATCGCGTGGTGACCTCCGGAAACTTCTTGATTGATTCGGAAAGCCGGATGAAGCCGGCGAGTTTGCGCACGGTCAACGAGAAACACGACGCCGCGGCCGAAACTCCGGCGCGCAATGCGGCTCTGACGACCGATCCGGTGTGTGGCATGCCGGTGGAGCACGACAAGTCGGTGGCCGGTGGATATACGGAGACTTATCGGGGAGAAACATTCATTTTCTGTTCGGATAAGTGCCATAAGAAATTCCAGCAGGATCCCGCGAAATACGCGGTCGATCGCTTAAGGAGTGCCGCAGATTCCGGATCGGGGCGCCGGAATGATTAACCGCCTCATCACCTTCTCGGTTCGTAACAAGGTCCTCATCTTCGCCCTGGTCGCGGCCGCCTGTATCTGGGGAACGTGGTCCATGCTGCACCTGCCGCTGGACGCGACACCGGATCTGAGCGAAACCCAGGTCATCATCCTTTCCCGTTGGGACCGCAGCCCGGACATCATCGAAGACCAGGTTACGTATCCCATCATCTCCGCGATGACCGGAGCGCCGAAGGTTAAGACCGTTCGCGGTATTTCGGATTTTGGATTCTCTTACGTCTACGTAATTTTTGAAGAGGGAACCGATATTTATTGGGCGCGTTCGCGCACTCTCGAGTACTTATCTTCGGTCAACTCCCGTCTGCCTCAGGGAGTGAAGACTGAACTTGGTCCGGATGCGACCGGGTTGGGCTGGGTCTTCCAGTACGTTCTCAAGGATGAGTCCGGTAAGCACAGCCTGGCTGAGCTTCGTTCCTACCAGGATTGGTATCTCAAGTATTACCTGAAAGCGGTTCCGGGCGTGGCCGAGGTGGCATCGCTCGGCGGATTCACACAGCAGTATCAGATCAACGTAGATCCCAATCGCTTGCGTTCCTACGGCATCCCGATTTCTCGGGTAGCCGATGCGGTGCGTAGTGGAAATAGCGAGACCGGGGCGCGCTTGCTCGAGTTCGGCGGCGCTGAGTACATGATTCGGGGCCGTGGTTACGTTAAAACGCCGCAGGATCTCGAAGATATCGTGCTCACCAACGAGAATGGGACGCCGATCCGGATTAAAGATGTCGCTGACGTGGTGCTCGGGCCTGACATTCGGCGCGGTGCGGCAGATCTGAATGGAACCGGCGAAGTGGTGTCCGGGATCGTGATCATGCGCCAGGGCAGTAACGCGCTCGATGTTATCGATCACGTAAAGGCTCGCCTCAAAGAAATTGGCCCCGGCATGCCGGAGGGCGTGAAAGTTGTTCCTATTTATGACCGGTCGGAGTTGATTCGACGATCGATTTCGAATGCGCGTTCGACATTGATTGAAGTCATCCTTACGGTTGTAATCATCATTCTGATTTTTCTGTGGCACTTCCCCAGTGCCGTGATCCCGGTGGTTACCATCCCGGTGGCGATCCTGCTGACGTTCATCCCGCTGCAGTATGCGGGCGTGAGCATCAACATCATGTCACTGGCCGGGTTGGCAATTGCCTGCGGCGAACTGGTGGATGCGGCCATCGTGGTGGTCGAACAGACGCACAAGAAGCTTGAGATTTATGAACGATCCGGCCAGCCCTTCCGGTATGACGAAGTGATCCTGGAAGCAGTGAAAGAAGTGGCGGGGCCGACTTTCTTCGCACTGCTGGTCATTGCGGTGGCGTTCCTTCCGGTTCTTGTGTTGGAGGGCCAGGAAGGGAAGTTGTTCCGGCCGCTGGCTTACACCAAGAATTTCGCCATGCTGGTGGCAGCGGTGCTGGCGCTGACGCTGGATCCCGCCCTGCGCTTATTGATGGTGCGGCGGTCTCGTGGGCTGGCTTTGCAGCAGAACTGGTGGCAGCGGTCCTTGGGTGCGCTGCTGGGCGGGAAAATTCGTCCGGAAGAGAAGCACCCGATCACCGGGCCGCTGATGCGCTTTTACGATCCGGTTGTGCGCTGGACATTGCGCTACAAGACGCAGGTGATCGTGGGCGCGCTCGTGCTGGTGGTGCTCACTGTCCCTCTCTTCTGGAAGATCGGATCGGAGTTCATGCCTCCGCTGGAAGAGGGCTCGTTGTTGTACATGCCCACGACGATGCCCGGAATCTCGATCGCCGAGGCACAGCGCCTTCTTCAGGTCACCGACGGAATTCTGAAGAGCTTTCCGGAAGTCGACCATGTTTTAGGCAAGACGGGGCGCGCCGATACGGCGACCGACCCGGCCCCGCTGTCGATGCTGGAAACTGTGATCGTTTTGAAACCGCATTCTGAGTGGCGCCGGGCTCATGTTTGGTATTCCTCCTGGGCGCCGAACTGGATGTTGCCTGTGCTGCGGCATATAACTTCGGACCATATTTCGGAAACAGACCTGGTTGCGCAGATGAACGAGGCCTTGAATATTCCGGGGCTTTCGAATTCGTGGACGATGCCGATCCGCGGCCGCATTGAGATGCTGACAACTGGCATCCGCACTCCTGTGGGATTGAAAATCCAAGGCGGTGACGTAAATCAAATCCAGGAGATTGGCCGGCAGGTTGAAGCCGTACTCGCAAAAGTCCCCGGCACGCGCAGCGTTTTTTCGGAGCGCACGGGAGATGGATATTTCCTGGACGTAACTTGGGATCGCAAAGCGCTGGCGAGCAATGGTCTTTCCGTGGAGGACGCGCAGAATGCACTCTCTACGGCAGTAGGTGGCGAGAACGTGAGCACGACCGATTTCCGTTCTGACCTGGAAGCGCTCGGGAAAGTCCTGGTCACGGCGAGCGGCGATAAGCAGATCCCCCTGTCGGAACTGGCGTCGATCCGCATGCTGAATGGTCCATCGATGATTCGGAACGAAGACGGATTGCTGACGGGATACGTATTTGTCGACTTGGCCGGTCCGGCACCGGGCGATTACGTGACCCAGGCGCGGCGCGAAGTTGAATCCAAGCTTCGTCTTCCGGCAGGCTACACGGTCTTGTGGAGCGGTCAATACGAGTCGGCAGAGCGAGTGCGGCAACGATTGATGCTGGTTGTCCCCATAACGCTGGCCATCATTCTGTTTTTGCTTTACTTGAATACGCGGTCCATGGTGAAGACGGCGATCATCACACTTGCCGTCCCGTTCTCCGCCGTAGGCGCCGTCTGGATCGTTTACCTGCTCGGCTACAACATGAGTATTGCCGTGTGGGTGGGCATCATCGCATTGCTGGGAATCGATGCTGAGACTGGCGTTTTCATGTTGCTGTATCTCGATTTGGCCTACGAAAAGGCGAAGCGTGACCATGCACGCCTCAACCGAACCCAACTTTATGAAGCCATCGTCGAAGGAGCCGCCAAGCGGCTACGTCCGAAGTTCATGACATTCGCGACCATGAGCGTGGGCTTGATACCGATTCTCTGGTCGACCGGCACCGGGTCCGCGATTATGAAACGCATTGCGGCACCGATGGTGGGCGGCATCGTTACGTCGTTCCTGCTGGAGTTGCTGGTCTACCCGGCGATCTATGCGTTCTGGCGCGAGCGCGACTTGGATTCCGATGTTGATAGTGAGTTCGCCGGAACTTCGAAGTCCACGACTTCCTACCTGGAACTCGGAGCGATCAAGAACCGCGGAGTGGTTCCGGTCTCCTCGTCAGAATAGGTTAATGTGAGCCGCAGCACCGAGTGATGGATTGCCTGAGCGCAATCCGCCATTTTTGTTTTCAAACTGCAATCCTCGGCGCGAAACGGGCATTGACATCGCGCCAGCAGGCCCTTAGCATCCCCAAATCAGCCAGCAACGCGCGCTTCTGCACGCTCGGCGAGGAGTTGTTTTTCCATGAGTCTGCGCGATTTTCTCTCCAAACAATTTATTGACGTCATCGACTGGGTTGAGCCCCCTGACAGCATTCTGGCGTATCGCTATCCCATGCAGGATCGGGAGATTCAGAACGGCGGCAAACTTACGGTACGCGATTCGCAGATGGCCGTTTTTGTGAATGAAGGACGGGTTGGCGACGTGTTCGGGCCTGGACTTTACACACTGAACACCCAGACCCTTCCAATCCTGACGTACCTGATGAATTGGGACAAGGCGTTCAAGTCGCCTTTCAAGTCCGACG
>QIAI01000118.1:3032-3943 GCA_003224995.1 Acidobacteriota bacterium | reverse complement strand
CTGCACGGCCGCAAGAGTCGTGGCTTGATGATCGTTGGATTCGCCGGCGGCAAATCGCACTTTCGATCCGAAGACGTGGTCATGGTCATTGGAGATGCTCATGTGCTGGGAACCGTAGTTGCGGTGCGAGCCCATCCCGGCATCGTAGTAGTTGAATCCGGCGAAGAAGTCTCCCGGTGATTCCAGGCCCTTTCCGACATTGCAGATGATTTCGCGCTGCTCGCCAATGTCCAGACATGCATTCAGGTTGCGCCCCGTGATGTCGAGGTAGCGACCTTCCGCGCTATTGCCGCCCGCTACTTCCGCTACCAGCAGAAAGTCGTCCTTGCCTAAAACTCCTGCATATTCCTTGATGGCGTTACAGAAGTTGCGCGCCTGTTCCTGGGTCACGTGCTTGAAGGTGTCAATGCGAAAGCCGTCGACGTCGGCCAGCGCGATCCAATAGTGATACGCAAGCGTCAGGGCGTACAGGGTTGCGTCGGCGAAGAGATTGAACTTGCGCAAATCTTCAAAATCGGTCCGCTTGTGCTCGGCATTGTCGTCGTTAATGTCGCCGGCCCCCAGGCTTCCATTCCCGGCTCGCAGATAGCGCTCGAGTCCTTGCAGGTCAGTGGGCCAAACATAGTCGTCCTGGCCGGGGGCTTGTGCCGGATTTGTGATCGCAGCTCCAAATCCGTTGCGCGGCCAAATCGGCTGGTACGATCCGGAAGGGAGATAAGGAGGCTTGAAAACATTCCCTGTGCTGGGGTCGTAAAGCCAGTTGCATCCCGAGTGATTGAAAATCACATCGAGGATGACCAGAAGCCCCAAGGCATGCGCTGCTTCCACTAGTTGGATCAAATCCTTCCGTGTGCCGAAACGCGCATCTACGTCGAGAAAATTCTGAATGCCATAGCCGTGGTAAGTATCGG
>QIAI01000118.1:0-3027 GCA_003224995.1 Acidobacteriota bacterium | reverse complement strand
CAAAGCGGTAACACCGAGATCGGCAAGATATCCCAGCTTGGAGCGAATTCCCTGCAGAGTACCGCCCTGAAATCGAGTTCCTCCGGAGGTCTGCCAGTTCTGCCAATTCCAACTGGATCCTCGCAACCCGCGTATTTTTGCCAGACCCGCGGCGGTACTCAGGTCGCAATCCAGGAGACGCTCCTCTTTTTCGTTTCCATCGGAAAATCGGTCTGGCAGAAGAAAATAAAAAACCTGATCACGCCAATCCGCCGGGGACTTGGTGTACGCATCCCGCTGCGGCCATTGATTGAGCGCAGCTTGCAAATTTTGTGGAGGAAGAGAAGCAAGGATGGCATCGATATTACTCATAAGTACCCCCGACGATCACATTGGTGCCCTATAAGTATGGTGGGAGGAGAAGCATAACCCGTTTCAAGGTTAGTTCACTAATATGTATCGAGGGATCGTAAGAGGACTGCCGTTAAATCGGCAATCGTCTGGCCCGTCGGCTCGGGAGGAAGAGAGAACGAGTTTTACCAATAAAAGGTTCGCAATTTGTCGCGCAAAGAATCACTGCGAGCTAGTGAATCTGGTAGAGCTTCATCGCATTCCCACGGAGCACCATGCGGGCGAGTTGGAGTGCGCGTTCTCGGGTGATCTCCTTGTCGTTGATCATGCCGGTCAACGCGATCGCGAGTGCTTGGCGTGCAGTTTGATTGGTGGAGTATCCAATCACATCCCAATCCTGCTGCGGGGCTCCCGGCGCGAGATCGGTGCCATACAAGACCTTTTCCGGATACCACTCGAGCCATTCGCGGATGACTGCGCTCACCGGCCGTGCGGGCAGCAAGGCATCCTGCTCCGAAAAATCTGCGTAGACGTTGGGCTTCGACAAGAGCACGGCGATCTCATGCGTGTAGGGGCCGGCGCCGCCGTGTAACAGGACGAAATTTGTCTTGCGCAGCGAGGCATCGTCGAGCACGGACTCCAGTTCCGTGGGGCGCGAGCCCGCCAAGTCAAAATAATTCCCGCAGCCCTGTCCGGTGTGGATGTGCACCGCCATTCCCAGTCGTCCGGCTTCGCGTGCAATTACCCGCCAGAGAAAATTCTGCACCCGTAACACTTCGGTGCGGGGTCCTTGACCGCCCTTCGCATATTGCGCGTAAATTCTGCGGGCTTCGGTTTCATCCGCCGCCGATGACGATGGTCCAAAATTCAGCGGGCGGAGATAGGCCGCTTCAAACTTAATGGCCGGCGCGCCCGCTTTCTTCTGCGCTTCGAGCGTGGGCGCAACCACGTTGCTGACAAAGTCGTCCAGGCTTGCAGGCAGCGCCGTGAAACCCGCCTGCGAAAGGTACGTCTTCAGCAACTTCGCTTCCTGCTCATAAAATACCTTTTTGTCGGGCGTGTCCGCGACCGCATCGGCCGCAAGCGGGGACATCAGCGCATCGTCAAAAGGAACCCAGCGAAACCGCGGATTATTCAGGCCGCGGCCCATTGCGATCCGATTCGCCAGCATGGTCTCAATGCCCAAATGGTCCAGTACCCAGGCAGGAAAGTTGTCGCCCTGCTCGCGCATGACTTTCTCCCGTGCCGCAATGAGTTCTTTTACATGTGCTGGATCCCGATCGTTGTACTTGTACCCGTACATGGTCTTCCAGGCTTGCAGGAATTGAGGGTTGTCGGCGCGGGCGGCCAGGGTATCGGCGCCGCCCTCAATCACGTCGCACGGTAGAGCGTCAAAATCGCGATCCGATTCTCCCGGCGCTACGACCTTGCCGACATGCGTGTGATTGTCGACGGCCTTGATCTGGTTGATCTCCGCCAGCAAGGAAGGATCGGCAATCACCTGTGCCCACGCCTGTCCCAATGCCATCAGCAAGACACTCACAAATATCGCGGCTCGAGGCAAACCGATCCTCCTAATTCCTTTTTCACTTGACACGAAGGGAATCGCAACGTCACACTCGCCAGAATTTGAGTTCCACATTCCAGGACGTATGTGTATCGACTCCGACTTCGGCTCCGCGTCATCCTGACGCCGGAGACTACCCTAATTCCAACTCAAAAAGAAAGACACTTCGAGGCCTTTTCTACGGGTTGGTGGGGTTGTTCATGGCGCTGGTCCTGACGGTATGGTTGTACGGTCTTATGACCCGGCTTCCCAGCCTTGCAGGAACGCCGGCCCGAGGCGAGCGCGTCGGAGCGATTCACATCCACACCAGCGCTTCCTGCGGAAGCGGGTCCCTCCCGGAGGTCATTTCCGCGGCCAAAGAGGCCGATCTCTCTTTTGTCGCGATCACGGACCATAATCTCACGCTCTCCGACGCCGAGGTTGCCGCCGCGGACCCGCCTGAGTTTGCGGTGATTGATGGCGAGGAGGTCAGCACCGCCTCCGGACATTTTCTTGCGCTGGGTGTGTCTGACAGCCGCTGGCATCGGGGCGCAGGCTTTAATGCGCGCACCTTGATGTCGTCATCCCGCAGCCATGGAGCGGTCAATTTTATCGCGCACCCGTTTGGCTTGCGTGACCGCTGGTCGGACTGGGGGGCGAGCGACTACGACGGCATCGAGATCTTCAACGACGACGCGGTCTGGCGCAAAAACAAAGTCTTCGATATCGCCATCGCGGCCCTGCTCTATCCAGTTAACTCACGCCTGGCGCTGCTTCGCCTGGCCCGCACGCCCGGCGAGAATCTCGCCAAGTGGGACGAACTTTCGGCGCTACGACAGGTCGCTGGAATATGCGGCTCCGACGCCCACGCCAATGTTCTCGTCAACCAATGGAGCATCGCTCATTTTCCAAGTTATCTTTCCGTGTTCAGTCTCGCTCGCCAACATGTGATTTTGTCCGAGCATGCCGATGCCGATAAAGCCAGCGCCGAGGCGATCCTCGCGGCCATCAAATCGGGGAATTCCTTTTGCGCAGTGGACGCACTATCGCCCGCTGACGGCTTCACGCAGACAATCTCCAATGGGGCAGGTGGCAGGAACGCGGGTCCCGGAGACACGATCTCTTTTCAACCCGCTCAGCAGTTACACATT
>QIAI01000117.1 GCA_003224995.1 Acidobacteriota bacterium | reverse complement strand
GACCTCGAAAAAGGCGAATAAACAGCGCAAGCTTGTGCTAACGCTGATTCCGTCAACTACTGGAAATCGCAGCCATGTCGCGCCTAAAGCAGGTATGTATGGACAGAGCTATTTCCCCGAATGAAGTCAAAGTCGTTCAGTGGCTTCTCGACCATGCGTTGGGTGATGTGAGAGCGTATCGACTTCATCCTGTGGAAGAGTTGCATGTCGTTGGAGGGTGCAGTTGTGGATGTTCCAGCCTGTACTTCAGCTCCAAACGAGGCAGTTTGCAGCGACTAGCCGACGAGGTGGCCCTATACCCTGACGGGCAGACAGCGGGTCTGATGCTATGGGGCCGTGATGGCGAGATTGTGTGGCTGGAAGTGTACGACTTTGAACCGGAGTCATCCCACCGTCGTCCTGATGTCTCACACCTTTGCACTTGGGAAGATTGGGGACGTAGAGATTTGGGACGTGCGAACCAAGAGCAGCAGAAAATCTGAGCCAAATGCGACACGTTTTTGGCCAAAAATCGCCTCTCTGACAATGTCGGCGGTGTCAATCAGGTTTTGAGCACACGACAGCATGCACTCGGTGAAGAGCGCCATTTCGCTCTAGTTGAAGAACTGCCGATCCAACCACGGCTCGCATCGTAATCGTCTCAGGTCAGGACTCGGTCCGACCCATGCATCTCTTCGGTCGCAACTGCGATCATGATTACTACTTCGGACTCCCCTTCTTCAGAAGGGGAGCGGGACGCCCAATCAATTACTCGGTGTTCTGCTGCACACCATGGCGATTTACGGGCTGTCCCGCGTGCGAACCGAACTTTTTCACCTGCTCGTAATTCCATCCCTTGCGCCACATCCAGTACAAAACAATGGCCAGTCTGCGCGCCATCGCAACCTTGGCGATCTTCCGTCCTCGTCGCATCGTCAGATGGAAGTACTTACTGCGCCATTCGGGCTGGCTGCGCACTGTGACCTGGGCTGCTTCGACCAGCAAGAACCGCAGAATCGAGCTGCCCTGCTTGGTAATGTGTCCCAGCCGTCGCCGTTTCCCGCTGGAGTCCTCCAACGGCACCAAGCCCAGATAGCTTGCGATCTGCTTGCCGCAATGAAAGCGCTCGTTGTCCCCGATGATCAGCACGAAAGCCATAGCGGTCAACGCACCCACGCCGGGGTGTGTCATTAAGCATTGCGCCGCAGGATTATTCTCCGCTTCCTGCTCGATCGCTTGCCTCAGTTCCGCGATGGTCGGGTTCAGTCGGTCCATCAGTTCCAATAGATCGCGCCTTCGCCGGCTCGCCCATGGGCCCAAGCGGAATGCCTCGAGTTGCTGCCGCCCGTGTTCCCGCCATAACTTCTTCTTACAGCGCAGGCCCTCGTTCAGAGCCACCGCTTGGAGTTGGTTCATGATCCGCGTGCGAGCTTGCACCATCCGGTGCCGGTGCCACAGCAGTTGCCGTAGATCGCGATTCTCGCCACTCGGCACCCAGATCTTCGGAAAACGATTTTCCAGCAGCAGTTGCAGGATCAGTTGAGCATCCTGCCGGTCCGTCTTCTGCTTGCGCACCCGTTTAGTACGGATCTCGGCGGCATCTCCGATCCACAGCTCAAACTGCAGTTCGGCTAGCAGTCGTTCGAACCAGCGAGCATGACCGCTCGCTTCCATGCCGACCCGTACTTTTTGGCCTGCCAGTGCACGGTAGAACTGTTCCGCCTCCGCGGGATGTGTCAATCGCTTCTCTTGGAACTCTCCAGTGTTGGTATCCACCGATGCAATTTGCTGAAACTCGGGATGGTAATCGACTCCTATAATGATCATTGTTCGGCTCCTTTCTCTCGAGCCTGTTGGTTGGTTTTGGCACCACCAACTTTACTCGGGCGTGGGAGCCGACATTGTCATGGAATCAATTACGCTCATTGGCCCGCAGCGGGTCAGGTTGGTCACGTTCAAACGCGACTTGCTACCGGGCCTACCCAAAGCCCCAGACCCCGCAGCAAACGACGGTCCTAGCCGATCCTAGACGGGCTTACGGATGGGCCCAGTGGCCCAGCATTCCGCTTGATTCGGCGCTGGATTCGCGAAAACCAATCCAGCCTGAGATCGTAAGAGAACCACACCGAGACTTCAGGCCGGTCACTGCTGAAAAGCAATACTCTTCTTTCTAGAAACGAAATCCTCATGGAACTTCTAGCAGAACGAGACCTGAAGATATGAATATTCGCTGAGACCTGCGGCCAAGATCGGCAGATTGCCAGGGTGAAAAACGAGGGCGCCGGGGTCGTGCGCCGACGATGGAACAGCATTAGGAAACTACCCGTTTCAACGCATTTGCTTCCACCCTAATAAGTCACTGTTCTCGGAGGTCTTTTAGATGGCGATTTTACAGAGGTTTTCTAACGCGCTCACAATTGGGGAGCGGAAGAAAGAATTGGAACCTCCGACCCCTGGTCCCGAAGCAACCACGAAAACACTATCTCCTTGATTCGCTTAGCTTGGTTCTGCGTCTCTGCCCATGGTTTTACCCGGTTTCGGGTGCTTATCTGACCCAAGTTTGACCCAGGTTATTCTGCGCCATTATCGAAGATTGTGCTTCGGGTTCGTTGTAACGAAGCACCAGAATCGGAGTGGGGAATCGAACTCGCCCATAAAAATGGCGGTTGATTACGAGTAATCGGGTACCGGTCGCGGGAAAAGTCGACCTGATTCTTACCTGCATCAAGGCTGCGGGGTTCGAGTGTGGGGCTGTATCGCCTGAGCTCAACGAGGCCCGGCGCGGTGTGTCTGCACTCTGG
>QIAI01000116.1 GCA_003224995.1 Acidobacteriota bacterium | reverse complement strand
TGCGGTGGTGAAACTGGCATCCGGGCGCGAACTGCGGTTCGTGGACCCACGCCGGTTTGGACGGTTGAGTGTAGCGCACGATTTTGATGCCGGCGGCTGCGAGCCTCTGGACGTTAAACTCGATCGCTTTATCACGCTGTTTCATGCACGTAAGACACCCATCAAGAGTGCGCTACTGAATCAAAAGTTGTTGCGCGGAGTGGGAAATATCTATGCGGATGAGTCTCTGTTCCGGGCAGGAATTCGTCCCCGACGGCGTGCGGCATCGCTGACCAGAGAGAACCTTCGGCTTCTCTACAAGTCGCTGCAGGAAGTGCTTAAGGAGGCCATTGCGCTGGGCGGGTCGTCAGTGTCTGACTATGTGGATTCCGACGGGCATGAAGGCTCGTTTCAATTAGAACACCGAGTCTATGGGCGCGAGGGTGAGCGGTGTCTTAAGTGCAAAACAGTTATCAAGAGGGTGGTCATCGCGGGGCGCAGTAGTCATTATTGTCCGAAGTGCCAGAAGTGATATTTCCAATTTCCGATTTGACGGCGGGACGCCGGCGCTACCTTGACGTTCATGCGGGTTTGGATTTCAAATCGGAAATTGGCAATTGGAAATCGGAAATAACATGGCGGACTTCTCGATTGGCGTTGATCTGGGCGGAACGAACCTTCGCATTGCGGCGGTGGATGAACACGGAGTCCTGCTGGAGAAAGTCACGTTGGGCACGCAGGTGGCGTTGGGCAGGGATCGTGTGATCCATGACATGTGCGAGGCGATTCGCCATCTTGCGCACAAGTACGATGGGTCAGGAACGCTGCAAGGTATCGGCATCGGGGTGCCCGGAATTATCGATATGAAGACGGGTACGTTGCGCGAGTCGCCTAATTTGCCGGGGTGGGCGGAATCGCCGGTGCGAGCGCAAATCGAGCAGATGCTGGGTACGCGAGTGATTCTGGAGAACGATGCCAATGCTGCGGCGTTCGGCGAGAATTGGTTGGGGGCGGCCCGTCACGTAGACGACATGGCCATGTTGACCCTGGGCACCGGCGTGGGCGGAGGAATCGTGCTGGGGCGTGTGATATGGCACGGCATGACGGGAATGGCGGGCGAGTTCGGGCATATCACGGTAGAGCCTGAAGGAGTGCGGTGCGGGTGCGGAAATCGCGGATGTCTGGAGCAGTATGCTTCGGCCACGGCGGTGGTGCGCATGGCGCGCGAGGCGATCCGGGAGCACGGTGCGTCAGGGCTTTCGCATGCGGCCAGTTCGAATCCTGAGTTTAGCGCCAAGGCGGTGTACAACCTTGCCATCCAGGGAGATGAAGAAGCCAAAAAAATCTTTCGCCGCGTGGGGCGCGCGTTGGGAATCGTGATTGCCGACCTGGTGAACGCTCTTAATCTTCCCATGTATGTGATTGGCGGCGGAGTGTCGAGCGCCTGGGAAGCGTTTTCACCCGCAATTTTTGATGAATTGAAGAAGCGCTCGATGGTGTACGCGGCGACTGCTCCGCCTTCGCTAGCTGGCGAAGAGCAAGGTGCGTCGGCCCAAGTGGAGCCGGGCGGTCCGACGCGGACGACCGTCACTCGGTCGCTGCTGGGGAGTGATGCGGGATTGTTTGGCGCGGCGAGATTGCCGATGGTTGCCGCCGAGATGGATACTAATATCCATCCAGCCCGCGCGACGATGAGAAAAATTATTTAGCAGCGGTCTTCAATCGCGTGACTTCCTGCGGGGTCAGGCGACGAAATTCTCCGGGGTGTACATCCAACTCCAGCGGTCCGTAGCGAACCCGCTTGATTTTTTCAACATGGTGTCCGATCTCTTCGAACATTTTGCGGATCTGGCGATTCCGTCCTTCAATCAGCGTGACTTCATACCAGGGATTATTGGCTTCGCGAATCAGATGAACCTTGGCTGGCGCGGTCTTCACTCTCCTACCGCCTGGCACAGCGATGAAAAGACCGGAACGCAGGCGCGAAAGACCCTCGACGGAAGGCGTACCGGCAAGTTTTACCATGTAGGTCTTCGGCACATGCGAGGCCGCTTTCATGAGGCGGTTGGCAAATTCGCCGTCATTGGTGAGCAGCAGAAGGCCTTCACTTGCGTAATCGAGGCGTCCCACGGGATAGACGCGCGCGCCCACGCCTCGTAAAAGATCCATGACTGTGGGGCGGCGCTCGGGGTCGCTGAGTGTGGTGACGTATCCCTTCGGTTTATTCATCACGAGATAGACATGCCGCTCGGCGCCGTGCAGAAGTTTACCGTTTACTCGGATGTGATCCTGTTCCGCGTCGGCCTTGCTGCCCAGTTCGGTGATAACTTTCCCGTTTACTGAGACGAGTCCGCCGGTAATTAATTGCTCAGCCTTGCGGCGCGAAGCAATTCCAGCGGCGGCAATGATTTTTTGCAGACGTTCGGCGGGCATGGATTATGAACCTTTGGACAGACGGAAGCGGTGTGCAGCGCGGGCTTCAGGCAGCCGGATCATTTTCACCGCGATCGCGCTGTTCGGCTGTTGCCATTCCTTCATCTTCGGCAGCTTCCACGGACTGGAGGTCTGACTGTTCTTCGGCTTCGCTCAGAGAAGAGTCGGGCGGAGTGGAATCCTCCGCAGGCGAATCCGAGCCTTGAGCGTCCACAGGGAGCAGATCACTCTGAAAAGATTCTGCGACCAGCTTTTCAAATTCCTCCATGCTCGGCAATTCACTGACATCTTTGAGGCCAAAGCGCAACAGGAATTCTTTTGTACTACGGTAGAGGATGGGACGTCCGACGACAGCTTTTCGGCCTGCAGTTGTGATCAGCTTGCGATCAAGCAGGGTGCCAATGACGCCGCTGGAATCCACGCCGCGAATTTCGCTGATCTCGGGGACCGTGACCGGCTGTTTGTAGGCAATGACGGCCAGGGTTTCGAGTGCGGGCAGCGAAAGGCGGATCGGGGGTTTCAGACTTTTGGCGAACATAC
>QIAI01000115.1:3737-4408 GCA_003224995.1 Acidobacteriota bacterium | reverse complement strand
AGGAAGTACGACGCGATACCGAACGATGTAAGGATGCCGAGTCCGATGACCAGCCAACTGATGAGTATGCCGCGATGAGTTCTGGCGGTGAGTTCGAAGGAACGCTGATCCACCGCGTTTTGCATCGCCTGGGCGATTTCAATGGCCTGATCGCGCGACTGCTGCAATTCACCGTCCACGTCCGCGCGCATGAGTTCGGTCGCCTTCTTTTTGTCGTTGATGAGGGCGGCAGCCCGGACCGGGCGGGAACCCGAGACGGCCTTCTCGAAGATCGCCGCGGCGGCATTGATCTGCTTGCTATAAGCAGGGTAGACGAAAAAGCTGCAAAATCGCGAGCGGACTGCAGGCGAACGCCGGTCGAGGCAACTTCGGCCTTGACCCACGCCTGTGTTTCGCGATCCCTGGCGCCGTCCTTCAGCGTGTGCAGGGAGCGGCTGATCTCTCCGATTTCGTTTGGCCGATTGAGGAACGGAATAGGTCGTTCCAGATCACCGGCTGCAAGGGCCTGAATCGAGTCCCGGACGGACCAGAGTTCATTCACAACGTCTACCTGGAGGAAGTACGACGCGATACCGAACGATGTAAGGATGCCGAGTCCGATGACCAGCCAACTGATGAGTATGCCGAGATGAGTTCTGGCGGTGAGTTCGAAGGAACGCTTATCCACCGCG
>QIAI01000115.1:0-3570 GCA_003224995.1 Acidobacteriota bacterium | reverse complement strand
GTATTCGGAGTCGCAACGGTCCAGCTCAGCGTCGATGGCCCGCATGCGATCCGGATCCGTTTCGATGATCAACCGGTACAGGTAGAGGCCGTAACGCATGGTAAGAGAGCGGCCTGCATCGTTGTTGTGAAGGGCCTTGATCTCGTTATTGATCAACTTGCTGTGCAGGGCATCGATCTGCTTGATCTCATAAGAAGCGAAAAGGGCGGCAGCGATGATCATAACCGCCAAGGGAGCGAGGGCGCCCATCAGTTTTCTTCGTAACTTCAGGTTGGCGAGCAGTCCCATCAGGCCGCACCCCTGTAACGACCAGAGGGGAAAGGTAAGCCCAACTGCAAGAGCTACCTTCCTTCTCTTCGGATCATCCAAGAACTTTAGATTCTAGAATTTGAGGGACAGCTGGCGACCTGTATGTATTGACAGTCCACTATAGCCAAAGTCGGAAACGCGTGTCGTATGCTCCCAAAAACCGCGAAGTTGGAAGTCTTAGGGACCTTCCATCGTTCGAGAATCTTGAACGATTATTCGCGAGTGGCAGCGGAGGAAAAACTGAAATGCGGCAACTCGTGAGCTTGCCGCATGAAGCTGTCAGTGACACGGCAAGACCTTCCCCTCCTGGCAAAACAATTACCAGCTTTTTTACTAACCTTGCATTTTGGCAGTACTCGAACCGACGTAATGTAGCATCTGGCGATTCTTGAGATTCGAGTGGCTGCTTCTATTCAAGACAGAGCCTTTGGGGCTGTCCGGCTGTCGGTTTTGCCAGTTGCCCTAACCCTCGCCCTTATCTAGCGTAGCGTCGGTTACTTCGATTTCGTGGGAAACTGAATCACTCTCGTAGCGCATTTTCGCTAACCTGATTACGAGCTTCGGCCAGAATGCGATTGGCTCTAGGAGGTAATTATGCGGTTCACTGGTCTCCTTTTAAACATCCTTCTCACGGTGGGCTGTGGCGCTGGAAGTCATGGCCCACAAACGATGTTCGGAACCAGTTTTTCTCCGCCCGCGCTCATGGAACTCTCGCCGAACAGCGTGCCAGTCAACAGTCCACCCTTTACCATGACCGTGAACGGAACAAATTTCGGATTTGATGCTTCGGTCTTCTGGAACGACATTCCTCAAAGTACCAGGTTCATCAGCTCGCAGCAGCTTCAGGTATCCTTACCGATGATGACCTGATGCAGTTTGGTCTGGCTCACGTGTTCGTTCGCACCGGAGGCCTGAATTCCAACACCGTGGACTTTGATGTGACTGCGCAGTAAGTCTCCTAGCGACCCTGCAGGCGACAGTCAGCGCCTAGCCCAACTTCTAACCGACCGATTACTCCTGACTACACCCAAGAACTCCGCTCGATGGGCTAATGAGTACGACGACACTTGCTCCATAAACAATGCCGACGATTTTAGTTTAGCGATATTCCGCAGCAGAAATGCTCTTATGGGAAAGCTCGACGTTTTTGGCCGTTGGTTGGAGGCTGGCATTTCTTTCGGTTTCTCTTGCCTCTCGCAGCGTAGTGAAATAAGCGGGGAAAATTCTGATTGCTTGGCGGGGATGGCCAGAGGAAGCGGGTAGCTGAAGAAGAGCTGGACGAGTGACCCAGCCCCCGACAATTGGACCATCGAGAATGAGAGTTCTCCCTTACGAAGGATTTATCGAAGTATCGATCGTTATGTGGCTGCTTGAAGTTTTCCGCAAGTCTGCAGCAACAGCGCGGCGAAAGCAAGAGTGACCGGTATTTCGGCACTAGCAGTTCTGCTAGTTCGCAGAATATTAATCTCTATCTTACGAAATAAGGTGTAGTCTCTCGGTGTCTTTTCCAGGAAGTTACTGGCAACCCACAAATGCAGTTCACGGTACCTCCGGCATTAGTCTCACTCTCCGGAGGGTAGAGGGAGTGGTTATGGCTTGTGTCTTATGTGCATCCAACAATGAGGTGGAATTTCCGGCTGAGATGATCCTCCATTTTCCTTTCTCCGGCCTTCACAATTTGAACAAGAATGGCGTTTTGATTTACCCAAAGGTATTGGTCTGTTTAGATTGTGGCTTTTCGCGCTTCACGACTCGGGAAACCGAAGTGGCTGCACTTGCGAAGGGCGTCGGTCGCCAAATGAAACTGGGGAGCCGTAGAAGCCCTCCGACTGCCGAGGGGGAACAACTCAGAAGCGCTTAGGAATGCGTGAAGGTGTAAGGCGACAATGCGCTACTGACGAATTGCTTACCGCAGATGACGGCTTCCACCGCAGCTACAAGGTCGCTTCCGGCGCTGGTCTTTAGTACATAGCCGCGCCCCCCCAAGCTGAGAGCCTCTTCGACTACGTCCGCAGAGGATTCCTGGCTCACGAAGATTATTCTGGACTCCGGTGCGACTCTGCGAATCTGTCGAGCTGCCTCAATTCCGTTCTGCCCTGGGAGCCCGATGTCGAGCAGAATCAGATCCGGCCGTAGTTCTACTGCTTTCTGAACTGCTTCGAATCCGTCTGACGCACTGCAGATGACCCGTACTTCGGGCACGGTCTGCAACGTGGAGATGATGAATCGCAGAAAGGGCCCAGAATCATCCACTACTAAAATGCGGACTGGTGGCATTTGAACACCTCGGTCTTTCCCTGTCGCACGAGTCCTTTTTGCGTCTGGCAAGGGCTCACCTTGCATATAAACTCGGCGGTTCGAGGAAAGTTGTCAATTGTTGAATTTAAGCACCAACTGTTGAAAAACAGGCAGTTCACTCGTTGAGAACTACTAGGTTCAGTTTGCGTTGCCAATTTAGACAGCTTTGCTTCGTCTGCTGCTTCAGGGATGATCCGCATCCTCGGCATGTTTGAGGATCGAATAAATTGCGGGACGCCCCTTCTCGACATCCTCCACGATGAGAAGCCATCGTTATTACGAGAAATCCGGCTTTGTCCACGTCGATGTGGGTCGCATCCGTCATTGGTAAGCTTCCTTGCGCCTCAAATCAGGGATAGGGATATCCGTGAGCGAGTGCTTTTTCTAGTGCGGAGTCGTGTCCGTAAATGTCATCGAAGAAATGCACTTGATTTTCTTCATCGACCACTGCAGTGCCATAAAGGATAAGGACAGGTACCGGCCTGCTAAGGTTGATTTGTACATTGTCTTTTCCGCTTTGCATTGCGGCGCGTACACGTTCAAGGGGCCACTCTCGCTTGTCCCGTAATACCCAGGTAGCAAGCTCGGCCGCTTGTTCGACACGAATGCAGCCATGGCTAAAGTCACGGCGAGACCTCGAAAACAAAGCTTGTGCCGGAGTGCTGTGCAGGTAGACGTTGTACTCGTTAGGAAACATCAGCTTCACCAACCCGAGCGCGTTGGATGGTCCGGGCTTCTGCCGTACCTGCAACTTCCCCGCGCTAAGCTGCCGGAGGACGTCATCAGTGATTACACCAGAAGTCACAACATTTCCTTCTGGAGTGGTTACCTCATAGCCTTTGTTTGCCACGTAGCTGCGGTTTTTGTTGACCGCAGGAACGATTTCGGAGCGACGGATGGATGGCGGTACGTTCCAGTAAGGACGGAACACGACGAACTTCATATCTTCTTCGAAGACTGGCG
>QIAI01000114.1 GCA_003224995.1 Acidobacteriota bacterium | reverse complement strand
TCAGGCAGGATGCGGAGGGTGGGTGAGGTGTTCATTTCGATCCGTTCGCCGCTATTCCCTTGGCGAGAGCATAGCGCGCGGCGCCAAAGAGCGCGATGTTGTCGTTGGTGATCACTCTGACGGGAATGGATTCCAGTAAGGGTTGCATGCGTCCCTTGCCCACGAAGGCCTGCATGAAGAGCGGTCCAGAAAGTTTTGAAATAACTTTCGGAGCGATTCCGCCACCCAGAAACACCCCACCCGTGGCCATCAGCTTGAGCGCGAGATTTCCCGCCTCGGCTCCGTAAATTGAGATCCAGAGATCCAGGGAGTGTTCCGCGAGAACACTTTTGCCGGCGATGGCGGCGCGCGAGATGGTTGCGGCTTGGTCGCCGTGGGCGAGTTCTTCCGTTAACCATTGCGGCTCTTCGCCACGATGTGTGTCGCGCAGGAAGTGGTACACGTTGACCAGGCCCGGCCCGGAAACAATGCGCTCGTAACTGACATGGCCAAATCGCGCCATCAGATAGCGGAGCAGATCGATTTCTAGTTCGCTGCGGGCGGCGAAATCGCAATGACCGCCTTCGGACGCGAAGATCTCGTAGTCCTTCCCATTCCAGAACAGGCCCGCTTCCCCCAGCCCGGTGCCCGCTGAAATCACGGCCTGATTGCCCACCGGCGTGCCTTTGACCCGGTTGAGCGCAACCAGATCGTTCTCCCCTAAATTCGCAATGCCCCAGGCGTTTGCTTCGAGATCATTGATGAGCATAGTGGAGGGAAGTCGCAATTCGCCCGCAAGGCGGCTGGCCTCCACCGTCCAAGGCAGATTCGAGGTCTCCACTTTTCCGTTACGAACCGGACCTGCGACGCCGAAGCAGGCCAGGTCCGGACGCGTCGCTTGGCCGCCAACGAACTGGGCCACGATTTCGTCCAGGCCGCGATGTTCGCGGCTGGGAAAGACGCCCTGTGCGGCTAGCGTCAGGTGCCCCTCTTGCGGTTGAAAGTAGGCAAGCCGCGCGTGCCTGCCGCCTATATCGCCGGCGAGTATCATTTCTCCAGATTCCTCCAGCGGCGGCCATCCCGCTCGAGGAGTTCGTCGGCTTCCCGAGGCCCCCAAGTGCCGGCGGGGTAATTGGGAAAATTTCGGGGTGGAAGAGCTTTCCAGACATCCAACGCCGGACTGACCACACACCACCCGGCCTCAACCATGTCGGCACGCTGAAATAAAGTCTGATCGCCGATCATGCAATCGTGCAGCAGACGTTCGTATCCGGTGCTGGGCTGAACTCCGAAATAATCCGCATACTCAAAATTCATGTCTACACTGCCCAGCCGCATCTGCGCTCCGGGAGCCTTCGCGGCAAAACGCAGCGAGATGCCTTCCTCTGGCTGGATATGCAGCACCAGCTGATTGGGCATGAGGTTCTCCACCGGTGTATCGCGGAACAGGACGAAAGGAGCGCGGCGGAATTGAATCACGATGTAGGTATTGCGCTGCGGCATGCGCTTTCCGGTGCGCAGATAGAACGGGACATCCGCCCAGCGCCAATTGTCGATCAGCAGTTTCATGGCGACGAAAGTCTCGGTCCTGGAGTCGGGAGGAACCCCCGGCTCCGCACGATAGAGCGGAACCCGTTCTCCGTTGATGACGCCTTCTCCGTACTGTCCGCGGACTGTGCGCGTCAGCACCTCTTCCGCGCTCAGCGGCTGAATGGCATGAAGAATCTTCGATTGCTCGTCGCGCACCGAATCCGCTCGAAAAGAAACCGGCGGTTCCATGGCGGTCAGCGTAATCAATTGCATGATGTGGTTGGGCACCATGTCACGCAATGCGCCAGCTGTGTCGTAGTAGCCGCCACGTTTTTCCACGCCCACGGTCTCCGCTACCGTAATCTGAATGTTATCGATGTAACGGCGGTTCCAGATGGGTTCGAAAATACCGTTGGCAAAGCGGAGCGCCAGGATGTTCTGGACCGTTTCCTTCCCCAGATAGTGGTCGATGCGGTAAATCTGCTTTTCATCCGCAAACGTGAGCAATTCTTGATTCAGGGCGCGAGCGCTTTCCAAATCGTGTCCAAAAGGTTTTTCCACGATGACTCGCCGCCACTGATGGTCAATTTGCTTCATCAGCTCAGTTTCGGCGAGGTTCTTCACAATCGGGCCGAACGCATCCGGGTTGGTGGCGAGATAGAAGAAATAGTTGCCGTGCGCGGAGAATCCCTGATCGACTTTCGCTAATAATTCTTTGAGTTTTACGTAAGTCTCCGGAGCGTCGAAATTACCCGACATGTAATGCAGCCGGCGCACAAACCATTCCCATAGATCGGGCGTGACTTCTCCGGTGGCGAACGACTTCATGTCTTCGGTGACGCGCTTGCGGTAGTCTTCCGACGACATGGGACTTCGGGAAATCCCAATTACGGCAAAGTCCTCCGAAGATCACCATTACGCAGGGGTCGGCAGTTTTTCCAGAAGGCTGTGCGCTAACGGCGGGCGCGATCTCGGTCTTGGCCATAAAGGGCTCGTCTTAAACCTGCATTCCTCGGGTGCGCATTCAGGCGTTTTTTTTCGCCGCTTTGGGCTCCACGTGACCACCAAACTTCTGGCGCATCGCCGACAGCATCTTTTCCGCGAAGGTATGTTCCTGGCGCGACCGAAAACGGACAAACAGTGCGGCGGAGAGCACGTCCACCGGGACGGCTTCATCGATTGCTGCCTGGATGGTCCAGCGTCCTTCCCCTGAATCCTGGACGAAGCCACTGTATTCCGACAGAGTGGGGTTTTCGGTCAGAGCCATGGCGGTCAGATCGAGGAGCCATGAACTCACCACGCTGCCCCGCCGCCAGACCTCAGCGATATCGGGGAGGTTCAGGTCAAAGCGAAGGTCTTCGGGAAGTTCCTTGCTGTTGGCATTCTTGAAGATGTCAAAGCCCTCGCCGTAGGCCTGCATGATTCCGTATTCGATGCGGTTGTGAACCATCTTCACGAAATGGGCGGAGCCGGACGCTCCACAATGAATGTAGCCGTCTTCTGCCGTGCCTCCGAGTTTCTCGCGCCCGGGAGTGCGAGGAATGTCGCCCACGCCCGGAGCCAACGTTTTGAAAATGGGGTCCAAGCGCTGAACGGCCTCCTTTGGGCCGCCAATCATCATGCAGTATCCGCGCTCCAGTCCCCATACGCCTCCGCTGGTGCCAACGTCCACGTAATGGATACCCTTTTCCCTAAGGCTTTTGGCGCGGCGAACATCGTCTTTGAAATAGGAATTGCCGCCATCGATGATGCTGTCACCAGCCTGCAGATACTGAGCGAGAGTTTGCACGGTCTGTTCAGTGGGACCGCCGGCCGGAACCATGATCCATACCGCACGGGGAGCCTTCAGCTTGCTGACCAGATCCTGAAGGGAGGTGGATGCGACCGCACCCTCTCCGGCCAAGCCTTTCACCGCCTCCGGACTCAGGTCGGAAACGACTAACTGGTGTCCACCACGCATTAAGCGGCGCGTCATATTCGCGCCCATTTTGCCCAATCCCACCATTCCCAGCTGCATGCATCGTCTCCTTCAAAAGGACAGACCCTTGCCTGCACAGAATGAGTTCCAGAACTGCGGGCAAGGTTGGTTGTACTCGAGGGTTAGCTCAGAGCCTGATTAACAGCTGCCTCTAAGGTGCGCAGCCCCGCTTCCAGGTCGGCTCCCAGATGTACGCGTAAGGCACGCCGGCCGCGTTCTGTAAGCACCTGGAAATCTCCGCGTGCCTGCGCCGCTTTTACCGCCCCGAACGTATAACGCTGTCCCGGGACCGGAAGGTCCTTGGCATCGTCGCAGGTTAACTGCAGGAACACCCCGGAATTCGGACCACCCTTGTAGGCCTGGCCAGTGGAATGCAAAAATCGCGGGCCAAAGCCCAGGCAGGTTGCGACCCGTTTCTTATTCCGCACCGCATGCCGAACTTTCTGCAATGCCTGCTCGTGCGCTTCATTCATCTCGACATAGGCGAGAAGCGCAAAGTAGTCGCCGGCTTGCATGCGGCTGAAATGTGCTTTCAGATAGCCCACCAGTGATTTGTCGGAAGCCGTAAGCTTCGCGAGTTCGGCCGCGTTCTTCTCGTCGGTGAAGAGCTTTACACCCTTATCCTCGAGCACTGGCTTTTCCGAGGGTAAAGAACCGGTCTTCTCGTACTCAGATGTCAGATTCTTGGTGGCAATTTTGCTGGCCTCGACATCGGGTTGGTTGAAAGGATTGATCCGCAGGATGGACCCTGCGACAGCAGTCGCGATTTCCCAGCGGAAAAATTCCTGGCCCAAATCGTAAGTGTCACCAATTCCGATTCGGATAACGGGCTGTCCAGCCTTCTCCAGCGCATCAACCTTGCTGTCTTGTTGGGCGTCCGGTGCGGACTCCAGCCGCAGGTAAGCAAATACTCGATCCTTGCCATAAACATCGGGGGCCGCGGTCAACTCCCGATCCACCGGGATGATGCCCTTGCCCTGCTTGCCAGTGGACTCGGCAAGCAACTGCTCCAGCCACGCTCCCAAATCGAAGATGCCGGGCGAGGCAATGATGGTGACCTTATCGCGGCCGGCGATGGCGGCACACCCGAGAATCAATCCGAGAATGACACCTGGATTTTCTTCTACCGGCACGGTAGATGCGCAAGCTTGCACCATTTCTTCAGTGCGCTCCATGAGCTTTTTGGTATCCACTCCCATGATGGCGGCGGGAACCATGCCGAAGTTGGACAGCGCCGAGTAACGTCCTCCGATGCTGGGGACGCCAGGGAAAATGTGCCGGAACTTGTCCGACTCGGCTACCTTCTGCAACTTGGACCCGGGGTCGGTGACTGCGATGAATCGGCTGCCCGCCTGGTCACCCGCCACTTGCTTCACTCGTTCAAAGAAATATTGTTTGAAGATGTTGGGTTCGAGCGTGCTGCCGGATTTACTGGAAACGATGAAGAGCGTCTTGTCGAGATCGATCCGGTCTTCAAAAGACTTGATCTGGGCAGGGTCCGTGGAATCCAGCACGTGCAATTGCGGGCTGCCTGCAATCTTGCCATAGGTCATGGCCAGAACTTCGGGACAGAGGCTCGAACCGCCCATACCGAGCACCAAAGCATCCGAGAACCCGGCCTTTTTTGTATCTTCGGCAAGCTTGCGCAGACTTTCATGCTGCGCCAGTTGCTCTTCGGTGATGCTGAG
>QIAI01000104.1 GCA_003224995.1 Acidobacteriota bacterium | reverse complement strand
CCTTTCATTATTCTCCATGAGCCGTTTTAGCCACCATTTCCAGGTCTTCTACTGAACCCACCCTGGGTTCCATTGACGGAGAGAAACGGCATGGAATGCAAAGTGCCTCGCTAACCTTCGTCAGGTGGATTAATGCCGGCGAGGAAGTCCCTTTGCCGACGCCTCGGATCCGGCTGGTTCACGGAACGGTTCCACAGCAATGCGCTCGTAACGCACTTCCAGCACGGTCAGCTTCTCTGTACCGCCCGGCAAGTGAAGGACTACGCTGTCACCGGCTGCTGACTTCAGCAACGCGCGCCCCAGAGGGGACACCCAACTGATGTGGTTGCGGCTGAGATCGATCTCGTCGGTGCCTACGATACTCACCACTCGCGATACTCCCGCGGCATTGGCATAGCGCACGGTCGCTCCGAAGAATGCTCTCGTCGCCGCTTGGCCGGTTCTCGGAGCTTCCGGGTCCACCACTTCCGCGGCTTCGATTCGCTTGGTGAGAAAGCGGATCCGCCCATCGATCTGCCGCAGCCGCCGCTTGCCGTAGCGATAGTCGGCATTGTCACTGCGATCGCCGTTGCCGGCAGCCCATGCCACCACCTCCGTCACGGCCGGGCGTTCCCGGGTGAGCAGAAACCGGTGCTCATCTTTGAGGCGCTCGAGGCCGCTCCGCGTGATGTAGTTCTTGACGGGCGTCGCGGGCTCGTCCGCTTGTGGTTTTCTGGTAAATCCTTTCCGCATCTCTTAGTCCTTCCAGAACGAATCCATTGGGCGCCCCCAATGAAGGCGGATGAACGCCGATAGAAAACACCGCAGGTTATCCGCGTTCATGGCGCGGCATTCTCGCCTTCTGCGGCCTGCAGTTTGCGCAATGCCTGCTCGAAAGTTTCCTGAGCATGAGCGACGAAATCCCTATAGCCAGCAGGATCGATAAAGACACGGGGACCATCCTTCGGGTAGTGCTCCAGTTTGGTGAGCATATTGAAGTATCCACCGTGGGCTCCGAGAAATACGTCGCAAGGCAAACCTCGCAACACGGCAAATGTATGTTGGAAATCCTGAAGAATGCCGGGGTAGCTTATGGGGTGGCCGGGTGTAGCAGCCAAGTGGTATTCCGACCAGAAGCCTGTACCTCCGACGATGACGATGTTCCGCGTCGTTCCCGCTGGCTCACCCGGGAGATGAGAGCGCATGGTCCAGGTAGTACATCCGCGCGTGTGCCCCGCAGTCTTGTGCGCGGTCAGTGTCACGCCTCCGAGGCGTACAGTGTCTTCGTCGTGGAGAACGCGGTCGACGTGCACAGCGGAGTAGCCGGGGACATTGGGTGACGGCGCCAGGAAATCTGTCCGTGCACCGGTTTCAACGACGCTCACGTCGCCGTCCATCACCAGGTTCTTCGCATGCGTCGCGCGAATCACCTGGGCCGCGCCACCCATGTGATCGTCATGCGCCTGGTTATTGAGCAGAATCTTGGTATCTTTCCAGCGGAAGCCGAGCTTCTCAACACTCGTGCGAATCTGCGGCGGTGAAGAAGCGAGGTTTGCATTGATGAGGATGTTTCCCTTCGTGGTGACGACCAGGTAGCTGGCAAGGTCCTGGCTTCCCACGTAGTAGAGGTTGTCGGCGATTCGGAATGGAGCGATGGGTGTTATCCAAGAGGGGTTCGTTTCCGCATGGGCGAGTATGGACATGCAGAACAAGACAAAAGATAAACGGGAAAGAGCAGCGAGCATTTCCTTATTGTAGAGCAGACCTACAGGAGTCTAGCCCGCTGCGAGGATAGAAAGGGACTTGGTGAGAGTGGCCACCTTCAACATTAATAACATCAATAAGCGGCTCGACAACCTCCTGGCTTGGCTAGCGAAAGCTCAACCGGACGTGGTTAGCCTCCAAGAGCTCAAGGCAGAGCAGGAAGCCTTTCCCGTGAATGCCCTTCGGACTCTCGGGTACGAAGCGGTCTGGCAAGGGGAGCGCTCATGGAACGGTGTAGCCATTCTCGCGCGGCACCACGTTCCCGTGCTCACCTGCACAAGCTTGCCGGGCAATCCTGAAGATCATCAAGCTCGCTACATTGAAGCGGCGGTTCAGGGAGTCCTGATCACTTCCATCTACCTCCCCAATGGAAATCCGCAGCCTGGACCGAAATTCAATTACAAGTTGGCGTGGTTTGAGCGTCTGATTGCCCACGCCGCCGAACTCATGGCGAGCGGCGCACCCGTGGTGCTGGCCGGTGACTACAATGTCGTGCCGACACCGCAGGACATCTATCCGACTCGATCGTTGGATAACAACGCGTTAATCCAACGCGAGAGCCGACAGGCCTTTGCGCGTTTGCTGGCTCAAGGCTGGACTGACGCCATGCGGAAGCTACATCCGGACGGGCCGCTCTGGACATTCTGGGACTACAAATTTGAGCGGTGGCCGAAGGACAAAGGCATGCGACTCGATCACTTTCTGCTCTCGCCGAATTTGTCGGTTCGGCTCTTGGACGGTGGTATTGACCGATGGGCGCGTGGGCAGGAAAACGCGAGCGACCATGCTCCAACATGGATCACGCTTGATCTCTAGATCAGAGTCGAGGTTCCAGCGCAGCTTGGGAGTGAGCTCATTCGTCAGCAGAAATGTGTAAACAGATGTGTAATTTAGGTTCACTCTTCGGAGTTTTTAGGTAGCTTGAACTATTTCAGTCTAATAGCACCTGTAATCGTAGTTGAAAACAGGATTGGTCCGCTGCGTCTGCCATAAAATGATCTCGTGGGCTGAAACTGGCGCCACTCAGCTGTTCTGTCGGTCTTAGATTGGTGCCGGGAGGGGGAGTCGAACCCCCAAGACCCGAAGGTCGGCGGATTTTGAGTCCGCTGCGTCTGCCAGTTCCGCCATCCCGGCTCTTCGTGGAAGTGACTGATTTTACAGTCTAGTTGATCCCTTTTCCTTTGTCACCTGCACCATGTTCGCTGCCAACTGTGGCTGTTCTGTGGTCAAACTCTTTCGTCTCTTGCG
>QIAI01000103.1 GCA_003224995.1 Acidobacteriota bacterium | reverse complement strand
TACTGACAATGTGCTGCACTCCGGAAGGATCCAGCTGGTTGGTCACCGCAAAACTTCTGTCCCCGGCGACCAGCGCGTACCCGCTCGAAGTGGTGATGGTCAGGGTGTTATCGCTCTTCACCACCGATACGTCGACCATTTCCGACAGCTGGCGAACCAGCGTGGTGCGCTGGTCCACGAACGTACCTGCATCCTGATGCAGGTTTTCAATGGCGCTGATCTGCTGGTTCAACTTGGCGATTTGTTCGGTGACAACATTGATCTGCTCGACCGTTTGTCCAACCCCCAGGTCGAGGCTGCTGCGTTGCGCGCGCAGGTTGCTCACCGTAGTGCGAAAGCTGTTGGCTACATTGCCGGCTGCGCTCAAGACTCCCTGGCGTGCCGACAGGCTGGGGGCATTGCCCGAGAGCTGTTGCAGGCTGTTGAAGAAGTTGGTGATCTGGGTCCCGAGGTCGCCATTGCTTCCGCTGAACATCACTTCAATCTGCTGCATGGCCGAAACCATGGTGTCCAGCTGACTGTGCTGCTGGGTTTCGTCATTCAGGCGAAGCTCGAGGATGGGATCGCGCAAGCTTTGCACATTCGCCAGTACCACTCCGCTGCCAAAGGTCAGGGAGCCTTCTAAGACCGGATTTCCTTCGATGAGGACCGGCCGTTGCCGCGAATATCCGGGTGTGTTGGCATTGGCAACATTGTTGGTGGTGATGCCGAGCGCTCCTTGCTCGCTGAGCAGTCCGCTCAGTGCGATCGACATAGTGCCAAACAGGCTCGACATGATTCAGCCTCTCCTCCCACCCAAGGCAGCATCGCTTTGCAGGAAACTGGAGGGAGCGTACGCGAGGCCGTTGCGGGTGATCAGATTACGCAGAATGACTAACGAGCGTCCTGCCCTTTGTAACAATGCCGCATGGATGCGGGTGAGCCGTCGCACTTCCTTCTGCGCGTTTCGCATGTTTTTCAGAATGGCCTCTACGCCCGGCTTGCCAAATTCAGAAGGATTCGCCTCTCCCGCATTCGCCAGCAGGCGGTCGCAGCACAGCCGTTGCTGCTCGGTCTGCTGCTCAAAGCGTTCAATATTGCCGCTTAGCAAGGCTGCCTGCGCTTCTTCGAGAGCGGACGCCAGCTGATTCCACAATTCCAGTTGCTGAGCCAGCATGTCGGCGGATAGGGAGGATGGATCCATGGCTCAGGCGAGATCGTCAATTTGGTGGAGAGGTTCGGAAGGTTCGAGTGGATCCCGCTTCGGAGACTCGATCTTTTTGGGCTGCACCCGGGGCCGGCGCGCAGGCTTGCCGATTACGTCGTGCTCCGCCTGCTTGGATAAGGGCTCTCCCCGCGCAGTCGGTTCCAGACGGTCGGTGGAGAAACCAGTCATGCCGTGAGCTCCCTTACCCGAGCACGGAGCGCGCTACCATCTCAGAAAAAAGCGATTGGGCAATTTGCCCAGCGCCGACATCGTAGCGGCCTTCCCGAATTGCCCGTCCCAGCGCTTCCACCCGCCCTTGGCGATCCTCTGGGGTCTGCGCCAGCTGCTTTTGCAGTTCCTGCACGCGCTGCTCGCTGGCCAATGTGGCCTGGTCGGTCGAATGGTCTGCGCTCGAGGGAGAAGAGCGGGTGGAGGATCCCGAACGATTCGTCACCTTGCTTTCGGGGATCTCCGGCATTTTGGCGTTCGGATCGATTCTCATATAGTTCTCTCCGCCACGCATTCTCCCCTTGCAATTTGACTATCGGCTGCTGATTAGAAAGCTTTAATGACTCTTTCATCTTGCCGCCATTCCGGCGCTCTCGCAAAGTATCTGCTTTAAAATCAATGAATTCAGATGTGCCCAGAAATGCCGGTGGGGATTCGGCCCGGGTTCGCCGAACTGCCTTCCGGTACTTCGGTGCTCTTCAATTGACGCAGCACCAGCCGGGCGATCCCGAGTCCGCCCGTGCCGGCTAGCGCCGATGCCAGCGCCTGCACGCCCATATATCCGTAATCTTCACTGCCTGCAGGCGCGGAACTCTCGCCCGGTACCGCGGAGAAGCTCTTCTCGAGCGGCGCAAGTAAGGACGTCAGCAGCAGGGCCTCAAAATCCTGGGTAGCTTTCGCGACCCGGCTGTGCTCGCTCCCTTGGCTACGGCTGGTCAGGCTCGAGATGGGATTCAGAAGCATGGTTCAGATCACCTCCAGGTCGGCATCGAGAGCGCCTGCGCTCTTCATGGCTTGCAGAATCGCAATCACGTCGCGGGCCGTGGCTCCCATGGCTTGCAGTCCAGTGACGAGTTGTTCCACGCTGGCGCCTTCGCCCAACTCGACCCGCTTGGCGGGCGCGTCTTCGGCGCGAACATTCTGCTGCGGCACAATGGCGGTCTTTCCCCCCGACAAGGGTTCCGGCTGGGACACGGCGAACTCGGTGGCAATCTGGATCGATAAATTCCCGTGCAGGATGGACACTGCGCCCAGGCGCACGTCCTTGCCCATGACGATGGTGCCGGTGCGTTCGTTGACCACCACCTTGGCATGGCGATGGATGCTGACGCCCAGACTCTCCACTCGTGCCAAAAGCTCGGCCAGGTTCCCCAGCTTGGCCGCGCCCACGTCCAGCTCAATGCGGCGGCTATCTATGGCGGAGGCGACGTTTCTTCCTAAGTCGAGATTGATCGAGGCCGCTAGATCGCTGGCGGTGGCGAACCCCGGCTCACGCAGCAGCAGGGAAATCTTCGGCAGGGTGCGCAAATCCAGCGCAGCCCCCCGCTCCACCAGCCCACCGCCCACGACCCGGCCCACGGTCGGATGATTGACTTGCCGGCCGTTCCCGGCATTTCCTGCCGTGTAGCCGCCAATCGTAAGCGGACCTTGCGCGGCGGCGTACACCTGACCATCGGCCGCGCTCAAGGCGGTCAGCAGCAGCAGGCCACCTTCCAGGCTCTTGGCGTCGCCCACTGACGATACCGTCACATCCAACTGCATTCCGGGACGAGAGAAGGGCGGCAGGGAAGCTGCAGCGCATTCGCCAAAGTCTGCACCGTGAAAATTGTCTGCCGGCTATCGCCTGTACCTTTGAGTCCCACCACGATGCCGTAGCCCACCAGCGGATTGTCGCGCACCCCTTCGACGGTTGCGATATCGCGGATCAAGGTCTTACGCCCGGCCTCTTCGGCCGCGCATCGCAGCGAGGTCAGCGCGCATAACAACGCCAGCAAAAAACTCTTCCTGGCTCGCATAACTAAAAACCCACCAGGCGCAGCAGCCAGCGCGTGAACAGGTTGGGTGGACGGGTACCTTCACTGACCACGCCTTTGCCCTTTACTTCCAGTTCCAGGTTCGCCACGTCATTCGACGCCACGGAATTTTCCGGAGAAAGATCTCCCGGGCGAATGAGGCCGCGCAGCAAAATGGTTTGACGTTCATTGTTCATGACAATCTCCCGCTCGGCTTCGACCACCAGGTTGCCGCTGGCCAGCACGGCGACGATTCGTCCGGTCAGGCTGGTGCGCAGGCTGGAGGACGAAGACGCCTGCGCCTTGCCCGCCAGAGTCTGCGAGGAGCGCGGCGAAAATATATTTTGCACGCCGCTGGTGCGGATGTGCCCGGCCAGCGCATCTATTCCGGAACTGGCTTTGAAGCTGCGATCCGTGGCCACGTTTCCCGTGTTTTCTGCCTGCAGGCTCTGGCTCACCAGGATGGTCACCAGGTCACCCACTTGCCGCGCCTTGTAATCGCTGGCCAGACTTGCCAGCCGGCCCTGATCGCTCCACAGGCTGCCCGTGGTAGTCGCCAGCGCAGACGCCGGCGGCTGCGACAGACGGCGCAGATACTCGTCCAGAGATTTGTTGGAGCTGCTTTTCTCTCGTCCCGCCATCAGAGTGAGAGGCAAAAGAAGAAAAAGGCCCAGCCCGGCCAGCACTCTCCGCAGGCCGTGTTGCTCTTGGGTTCTCATAGGTCCGCCTCGACCAGGCTTGCGCTCGCGACCCGTGCTCGCACGATGGGGCCGCCTTCGGGGGCGCGAGTTCGCACCTGCTGCCCGGCCCGCCCCAGGTCCAGGCATACGACTTTGCGACTCAGATGCAAGCCGCCCTCGGCCCATACCAGGGTGACCATCTGGCCGGGCTTGACCAGGGGAATGCCTCGGGTCGGCAAAGCGCTCGGCCCGGCAACTCTCGATTTTTCTCTGGGTGGTCGCATAGCATGCTCCTCCGAGCGCAGTCGGTCCGGAGCCGGCCATCTCACCAGAAACGGCAAACAAACGCTCGAAGACTGGCAACGCAGGCGAAACTCGTACGCACGCAGCACGGCATCCCAGCGCCCCTGCACAATCTCGAGCGAAGCGTCTTGCGGTAAAGGCGGAAGCGACGCACACCAGCTCTCGTCCGGAGGA
>QIAI01000102.1:3017-4021 GCA_003224995.1 Acidobacteriota bacterium | reverse complement strand
GATGGAGACGGAAACCGGGCGCGGACAGAATTTCGGATGTCCCCAGAGCAGGGCGCGGTTATCGCCCAGGAATACGGCGGCATAACAATGATGCTGGGTCTGGATGAGCAGGACCGTGCGCGGTTGCAGGTCGTTGAGAAAAACCCCGCCTTCGATTTCCGACTGCACAATATTGTGGTTAATCTGGTCGCACAGATTCGCATGCGGCTGGAACATCGTCAGTTCGAGGTCAGCGTTCACGAGGCCCACCCACTACTATTAGACGATTGCATTATTCACCCGTGAGCGGCGGAAGGGAAGTCTTTTCGGATACACAACAGCGTCGTAAGGTCTTGTCCCTCCGAGACCATACAGTTCCGGGGGATAACGAATACGGGCTTCGCTCTAGCTTTCTCGCATCACGGTGGAGCCCGCCAGAATCCCGGCGGCGAGTTCAAGTTCGTGCAGATCTTCACGGCTGAAGTCGGCGCCCGCGAAGGAGGAATCGGAACCCTTGCGCGAAATCTGGATCACGCCTAGCACGCGATGGTTCTCGTCAACCACCGGCGCGGACATCAACTTCTGGATGGGCAACGGCTCGCTGGTGTCTATGCCCTCTGAGACTCCGAGCTTCACGGTTTCGAAAATGCTCGCGTGTTTTACGCGCGCGAAATTGTTGAAGATCTCTGATTTCTTGCTGATCGCAGTGTGCGCCGCGATGGAGGAACTGGAAATTGGAATCGATCCGGCGGTGCGCAACTCGTCAGGATAGATGAACTGCAACAAGCCGTGATCCAGACGGAGCAGGGCGACTTCCGTTTGTTGCACCTGAAACATTTTGGCCAGAACACTGCAAAGTTGGCGCGGAGTCACATCCTGGTCCATCAGGTGCTCGAGCGGCGACAAGTCGGGTACCAGGGGCGAATTTTTCGGGGACTTCAAAAACTGAGAGCTTTGGCTCATATCGATCTCGCTCAAACCACGTACTGCCGACGAAGTTCTCCGCAGCTTAAGCGCCAGACGGA
>QIAI01000102.1:0-2981 GCA_003224995.1 Acidobacteriota bacterium | reverse complement strand
CCGGTAGTTTTCGCGAAAGATTTCCTCGCGCCAGCCGCCTTTCTGCGTCCGCCGACTGACAGATTCTGTCATTGAAACGAGAGTTTACGAGAAGTTTGGCAATGCGTGACAGCGCTCGCCAGGTACGGTGACGGCCATTCTTCCGGCGCGAGTTGTCATGGCACAGAAGTGGGATTACTCCAGTAATCATGCATGTCCCAGCGACTCCAGGCAGAGAAGAAGTGCGGCCCGGAAAGGAAATAGATTGCACTCTGCGCTAGCTCGGAAGCGCGGTCCCGTTCAAATTCTTGAAAGCGCGTGGTCCGAGAAGTAAGGCTCTGGCGGTTGAGCTGCATAGAATGGGGGCGAACAGATATACAGAGGAGACTTTCAACATGAAGTTTTGGGCAATTTTGTGTCTGACTCTGGCTTTGGGTTGCGCTGTGCCGGCTTCCGCAAGCTCCTACACTTGGAACTTCGCGACCACCCCAAACGCGAGTCTTGGTTCCACCACTCACATTTACACCAGCTTGACGGGCGGCATTACCCTGACCGCGACGGGCAGCTCTACTTTGTTCTACAAGTCGAGCGGGTTCGGAGAGACCGGCCTGGGGCTGGTTTGCCATGAACGCGGCTGCGATCACGAGATTGAAGCTGGCGATTCGGTCACGCTGAGTTTAAGCAATCTGCTGTCGCACAACATCACAGGTGCGACCTTAATTCTCTCCAGCCTGCAGCCTGGCGAGACCGGGAGTGCGTGCGATGGTTTCACTTGCGTGAACTTCGGTTCGGGAAACAACGCGTCCTCGGTCAACATTACCGCATTGCTGCTCGACATGCAGAAGAACCACGTGAGCAATCTGATCATCAAAGCGGGTAGCGGCGACATCTTATTGTCGGGTTTGCAGGTAAGCACTGCGGCGGTTCCGGAACCAAGTAGCCTGATGTTGATGGGATCGGGTCTGGTCGGATTGATGGGCATCGTGCGCCGTAAAATTCGTATGTAAGTTGAACCCAAACCTCCCCTGTTTTTTCATTTTCTCTTCTTTAGACCGCTGATTTCCGATGGGCCCTGCCTCGGGCCGACCTCACGCGGGTTCGGATTTTCCTGAGAGCTGACAGCTGATCGCTGACAGCTCTTGTCCAACCTTTCTTCCGTCAATTTATCTTCGAATCCTTCTACTGTAACTTTCATGCGTTGCTGGACATCCACATAGCATCTCTAAATTGAGGAGCTTGGGATGATCCGAGCGATTTCAGTAATTTTTCTGGTTGCTGGTCTGGGTTGGGCAGCATTCGGATTCATGCGCGGAGGGTCTTCGTGGCCGAGTGCGGAGACTTCGCAGCGTACTCCAGTTGTGGTTGAGTTGTTCACATCGGAGGGATGTTCCAGTTGCCCTCCAGCCGATTTACTGCTGCAAAAATTCGATACGCAGCCGATCTCGGGCGCGCAATTGATCGTGCTCAGCGAACACGTCGACTACTGGAATCACATTGGGTGGACGGATCCTTATTCATCCGCCGCGTACAGCGAGCGGCAGAGCGCGTATGGCCGGCGTCTCCGGCTGGAAAGTGTTTACACGCCGCAGATGATCGTCGATGGGACGGAGGAGTTTGTGGGTAGCGACTCAAGTGAGGCGCAGACGGCCCTGAAGCATGCGACTGTGGGTGCGAAGTTGCCGGTACGAGTCTCAGAGGCGAGAGTGGAGGGTGGGTCGGTGAAGGCCCACATCGAGACCGGTCCGCTGCCCGAGTCACTGAACAAGGCCGAGGTGGTCTTTGTGGTGGCATTGAATCGTGCGGAATCGCAGGTGACGCATGGCGAAAATTCTGGAAAACGACTCACGCACGTGGCCGTGGTTCGGAGTTTAAGCAAGGCTGGCCTGGTGGAACACGGGGAAGCCTTCTCGCGGGATGTGGCGGTGAAAATGGACAAAAACATTGATCCATCGCAACTGCGTGTCATCGCGTTTGTGCAGGAAGCAGGACAAGGGAAAATTCTGGGATCGGCGCTCGAGAAGGTGTCGCGCTAGCGGATGGGTGGTCGTTACGAGATTTCGTTCGCGAGCGGGGTAGCGGAAAGGGCACTTACCACAAAGGACAGGAAGCATTTCCGAAAGTGCGATTACATAGTGTTGTGATAGCACGAGCCGAGCATTGCCACCAAGCATTGCGACCAAAAATTGCAACCAACAACCACCAATCACAAAAAAATTTGTCATCCTGAGCGAAGCGAAGGACCTGCTTTCCGCGGCCGCTACTTCCTTGCCGGCGCTTTTTCCTTCCCGCGCTCGCGCCAGCCTTCAATGATCAGGTAAAGCACCGGGATGAAGAACAAATTGAGCACAGTGGACATGATCATGCCGCCAAAAACAGTGGTGCCCACTGAGTGACGACCTTTCTCGCCGGCGCCCGTCGCAAACACCAGCGGAACGACTCCGAGGATGAAGGCGAGAGAGGTCATGAGAATGGGTCGAAGGCGAATCCGCGCGGCTTCGACGGCGGCTTCAATGAGGGGCATGCCCCGCCGGCGGAGTTGTTCGGCAAACTCGACAATCAGGATGGCGTTCTTGCTCGCGAGACCGACCAGCATGACCAGGCCGATCTGGCAATAGACATCATTCTCCAGTCCGCGGGCAGCTTGCGCGGCCAGCGCTCCCAGCAATGCCATGGGCACGGCGAGCAGCACGATGAAGGGAAGTACGAAGCTTTCATATTGCGCGGAGAGCGTTAGATAAACCACGAGAGTGCCCAGCCCGAACAAAATCAGTGTCGTGCTCCCCGATTGCAGTTCTTCGAGCGATAAGCCTGTCCATTGGTAAGAGTAGCCTTGCGGCAGGAACTTGGCGCTGAGTTCTTCCATGGCTCCGATGGCCTGGCCGGAACTGAGCCCGGGAGCAGGCGAGCCATCGATTTCCACCGAGCGGAACAGATTGTAGTGGCTGATGACCTGGGGAGTGATGGTGGAGGTGATAGTGACCAGGTTGTCGAGCGGGATCATG
>QIAI01000101.1 GCA_003224995.1 Acidobacteriota bacterium | reverse complement strand
GCTTACCAAGATCATCTCCACCGGCGCCAGCCAGTTCGCCGACCTGGCGTTGTCCATCAGCTTTGTGCCCTTTCTGATTTATTTCATGCTGATGTGGAAGGACCATGTGCGAAAGGCAACCTTGCAGATCTTTCCCAAGGAGAAGAGGTTGATGGCGCATCGCACCATCGGGCGCATTTCGGAGATGGTACGCAGCTTCATTGCCGGGAACCTGCTGATTGGTTTGCTGAATACAGTTGCGTCCACGGCGGTCTTTGGCGCGGTGCATCTGCCCTACTTCTATTTCCTCGGGGCGATCAGCGCATTCGTGGGCCTGATCCCGTATCTCGGAATCTTTTTCGCTCTGCTGGCCCCAGTGGCAGCGGGCATGGGCGTAATCACGAAATCACAACTGGGGATTGTGGTCGCTGCGGTAGTGGGCTTACACCTGATCACGATGAACGTGCTGTACCCGAAGATGATTGGGAGCCGGTTGCGGCTGAACCCCCTGGCAGTAGCACTCTCCCTGCTTTTCTGGGCATGGATCTGGGGAGCGTTCGGGCTGGTGCTCGCTGTCCCGCTGATGGCAGCCACAAAAATCATCTGCGATTACGTCGAGCCCCTGCAGGGGTTGGGCGAGTGGTTGGGATATTAGCGAGTAGCGGCCTCCATGCTGGTACGTGGTCTGCTCGGCTAAACGGCAAACCGTTCGGCGGCGCGAGCTTTCGCCTTGGCGGCTTCTTCTTCGCGATTTTTGGGTGCCGCACTGGTCTCGAGAGACTGTAAGAGACGCGCGGAAATCGCGGCAATTTCTTCGACTGCGCTCTGGAACGCGGCTTCATTGCCCTTCGACGGCTTGTTAAAGCCGGTAATCTTCCTCACAAATTGTAGCGATGCGGCGCGAACCTCGTCTTCGGTAACGGGCGGCTCGAAATTGAAAAGCGTTTTGATGTTTCTGCACATCGGCTGCTACCTCACAAATTGAAAAAAGCGAGGCACGCATGAAAGCGGAACGCACTCGCCTTAGCCCTATTTTATCAGCGATGCAAGCTTGATTTCAGGGCATCACCGGTAATACCAGGTGAGAAGGAAACGCATGCGAACAGTAGATTCGCTGCGTCGCGGAAACGAAGTCGGAGGCGCTCGCTTTGTAGATGCTGGGCACAAACTTCTGCGGGTTGCGATCGATCAAGGGAAACCAAGTGGACTGAACCTGGACCATAATGCGATGGCCCTTCAGAAAGACGTGATCGTGATCGCGCAGTGGAATCTTCCATTCGGCAGGTTTATTGGGCGTCAGAGGGTGAGGCTTTTCGTAGCCGATGAGATAACGGCCGCGACGAACCTCCATGGCGATGGGCAACTCGTAGCCATTCAGAGATTGCGCGTACTGGCCGGGGGTTGGGCCGTCGTCCGCGTTCCACGAAGGTTTCTGAGTGTTTTCGGGATACACGTCAATCAGTTTGAGGACGAAATCGCTATCCGTGCCCGACGTGGACGCGAACAGCGTCGCCGCCAGCGGTCCGGTGATGGTGAGGTCGTTCTCCAGAGGCTCACTGGTAAAGGTCAAAACGTCGGGACGGTGATCTACGAAACGCTGGTCGGCAACTTCCCAGGTTTTCCAGTCTCCGCCCGGATAAGTTGGCGAGATCGGACGCTGGCGATACGGAACAGGATTTGCCGGATCGGATACGTATTCACGGTAAGCTTTGCCGGCGGTCCCGGGTAGAGGAGCGGAGAACGAGAGAGTGCCGTCGGCGTGCAGATAAAGATTGATGGGCTTGGCTTGTTGTGGAGGCCACTCGGCGTAAGTGCGCCAGGTATTGGATCCGCTCTGAAAAGTGCTGCCTTGCCAAGCCGGCTTGTCGCCCTTGCCGTGCAGGTAATAGCGGAAGAAAGGCGCTTCGATGTTTTCGCGGAATTCGCGCGCGGTTTCGTGTCCTCCGAACGGGATGAGGCCGATGCTGTCGCCCTTGTCAGTTTGCCATTCTCCGTGGAACCACGGGCCCGCCACTATGAAATTCGTGCGATCGGGATCGTGTTCGCTGGCATGGCGAAAAATCTGCCACGGTCCCCAGGGATCTTCCTGATCCCAAAATCCAGCGACGTTCAGGTTGGGCACGGTGGAGGCGTGCAACTGGTTGACCCAAGCCTCTTTTTTCCAAAAGTCATCGTAGTCGGGATGCTCCATCGTCGAGTTCCAGTAAGGAATTGAGCCGTGGATGTATTTCGAATTGACGTTGGAGAGCGGACCGAGATCGAGATACCACTGGTAAGTGTCGTAGGTTTCGAAATCGAAATGCACGTTCTTGTTCTTGTCCGCCTGTTCCATGACGGCGTATTCAAAGTTGTAGCTCTCGCGCAGCGCGCCGAAACGATGATCGTCGTCGTTCATCCACTGGTCGACGGGAGAAGCCTGCTCGCTGATCGCTTTCAGCGCGGGATGCGGGTGAAGCAGAGTGAGCGCGGTGGTCAGGCCATCGTATGAGACGCCGAACATACCAACCTTGCCGTTATTATCGGGAACGTTCTTGAGCAGCCATTCGATGGAGTCAAAGGCGTCGGTCGTTTCATTGGTGGCTTTGGGATCATTCAGATCGACCCAGGAAGAGAGCTTGAATTCGCCCTCCGACCGGAAGCGTCCACGCAGGTTTTGAATCACGAAAATATAGCCGTCTTGCGACAATTCCTTAGCCGACGTCGAAATCTTCTCGGGCGGTTTGGCGGGAACTCCATAAGGGGTGCGGCGGAAGAGAAGGGGCAGAGGCTCATGCTGATCAACCGGCGTAAGGATCACGGTCTGCAGGTGTACGCCGTCCCGCATGGGAATCATGACTTCCTGGTACTTGTAGGGCGACGCGCTGGATTTTTGGTCGGTGTTAGATTGCTGGGCTGCAGCGGCGGAAATCAGAAGTAGACCAGAGACGGCTAGACCGACAATTGAGCGCGACCAGCAAATGTCTTTTGTGGGCAAAGACTCGCGCGCATCTTACGGGCGAGGAGAAGATAAAGTCAACGAAGGGCGGCCGCGCACGGCCAGAACTATGCCGATCGCCCTCAAGCCGACTTTTGGGAGCTTATTAGAACGACAGCCTGGCACTCACCTGAAGTTCGCGACCAGGGGTCATGGCCATGGTAATGGTTCCGAATTGCGGAGTGTTGACGAAGCGGTTGGGCGTACCCAGGTTCACTTGGTTGAGAGCATTGAAGGCTTCGCCGCGGAATTGCAGCCCCACACGCTCCGTCACGCGAAAACCGCGTGCCACCGCAATATCGAGAGATTGCATGGCGGGGCCGTAGATGGAGTTTCTGCCGACGTCGCCAAAGGTATAAGCGCGGGGCGTCGCAAACGCCGCAGGATTAAACCACTGGGCGGAGCTGTGGGTTCCGGGCCCGAATAGCGGTTGCCCGGTGTAGCTGGCGCGGATCGGGTTTTCGCCAAGCACCGTGCCGGAGTTGGCCGTGTCGCCGAAGACCGAGATGGTGAAGGGCATTCCGGATTGCACCTGGTAGATGGTGGTGAAGTGCCAGTTCTGAGTCAACAGGCGAGTCCATTGGCTGTGCCGGTACGCTGGGATATCAAGCACGCTGCTCAATGCAAAACGATGGCGCACGTCGCAGCCCGGACCCTTCTCAGCTTTGAGATCGCTGTTTTTTTGCGGGATGGCGGATTCGTCCATGGCGGAACGAAAATCCGGAGCATTGGTCAGATTTTTGGAGAATGTGTAGTTCGCAAGGAAGCTCAAGCCACGCGAGTAACGCCGACGCAGGTTAACGTAACCGGCGTCGTACCAGCTCTGGGCGGTATTTTCCAGCAAGTTAATGGTGCTCACGGGAAAGGTTTCGCTTTGCACTATGGCGTTGGTGCTGCTGGGAGTGAGCTTGGTACCGGGCACGAAAGTCAAAGTCTTGAAGGGCCGGCGCGGTCCCAGCGGGCCCGGTCCTGGAGGCGCGTTGTTGATCAAGTGCGAACGTTGCAGATGGAAGCCGCGCGCCCCCAGGTAGCCGACTTCCAGGGTGGTGTTCGGTCCAAAGCTCTTTTCCACTTGTACATTCCATTGCTGTATATATTCCGCCGGCGCATGCGGGTCGAACGCAGTGAAACTCACGGTGGTCGCAGGCAATGTGCCGGTTCCCAGCACGGGCGTGCCGAAATTCAGGTGATTGGTAAAGAGCGCTGCGGGTGGAGTGAAGTTGTCGGCCTGCTGCGTTTCCGGGAAGACGTAGGGCACATTGTGTCGCTGGTTGCACCAGGTGTTCTGGTCCACTGGCGTGTAGAAAATACCATAGGCGCCATGTAGTACCAGCCCGAAGCGCGGAAGATTCCTGGCGACTCCGATGCGGGGCGCGAAATTGTGCTTGTTGGAGTACATCAGCCCCTTGGGATAACCAAGCTGGCCACCGATGAAGACGGAAGGAACCCCGCCATTGAAAATCAGATTCGTGTTCGTACTCTGAAGGTCATAAAGCGGACTGGTGTATTCGTAGCGAACCCCGAGATTCAGAGTCGTGTTGGGGTTGACCTGCCAGCTGTCTTCACCGAAGGTGTCCCAACCCCAATTGCGCAGATTCATTTGCGGCACGCCCGCCTGACGCTGCTTCACGGTGGGCAGGCTGAGAAGCAGGCTG
>QIAI01000100.1 GCA_003224995.1 Acidobacteriota bacterium | reverse complement strand
TTTTGGCATCCATTCTCTTTCTTATAAGTGGTGCCTCAATCGGTTGGGTGCTGGGCGGCCCAGGACTCGGGACAAAGGGTGTGCTGGCCCTGGGAACTGCGCAACGAAATATCGCTGCCGCACTTGTCGTCGGCGGCAAAGACTTCGACGACCCGAGAGTGGTGGTCATGATCGTCGTCGTGGCTGTTGTTGGGCTCCCTATTTTAATGCCACTGGCAAGGGTCCTGGGAAGTCGCAGCGCTCCAGTTTCGATCGCTGCAGATTGAGTACTGGAGCGCCGAACTCGTGACTTTCGATGAGAGCAACCAAAGCACGTCGTGTACCTGGGCACATTGTTCTCGTTGTAGTTGTTAGTTTCGCGATCTCTGCTCCCCTGCGCGCCCAAGTCAGAGGGGTCTACCCTGTCGGCATGAATGCCACCAACGCTGGCGTGATGCCAGCACCAGGATTCAGTTATTCCAACATGATGGACATGAACAGCTTTATCTGGGTAAGCAAGAAACAGAAATTTGGTGGTGCAGTATTTTCGGCATCAGCAACGCTTCCGATTGCCAACAACTCCCTCACCTCGGATCTCCACGGCGCCCTGAGCGGCGGTGGCGGTTTTGCGGATTCGTACTACCAACCTGTGATTCTCGGCTGGCACAGACAACGCGTCGACATCAAGGCGATCTATGGGTTTCTGGCACCAACAGGACAATTCAGTGCCGATGCGAACACGAACGTCGGCTCCGGATATTGGACCTCGGTGGTTGCGAGCGGGCAGACCGTATATCTGAACGCTCACAAGGACACAGCGGCATCAGTCTTTCAGATGTATGAATTTCACGGCAAGCAAGAGGGGACCATGATCCGGCCGGGGCAGACCTTCAACCTTGACTATTCGTTAACGCGGACATTTCCGCTGCAACGCGAACTGCGCCTTCAATTGGGAATCGTGGGATACGGCCAGTGGCAAACCACGGATAAGCGCGGACCGACTGTTACGCCCGAATCAGCAACGGCGCATTATAGAGTTAACGCACTGGGAGTCGGCGCGAATGTACTTTTGCCAGAACGAAGGATGAGTTTGGGCTTTAAGTATTTCCACGAATTCGCTTGCAGATCCACCTTTCAGGGATACACACTCCAGATTTCCGGGGCCATCACCTTTTAACAGTTACCAAATATGCGCTCCGCGGGTATTCACGCGCTGGCCCTATTCCCGATAAACAACGAGCATCAGACCGAGCAGCACCGTGCAAATTGGCCAAATGCCGTGGACAACGCGACTTCGGAAGAATTCGCTATCCGAGATGAACTTGAATAGTCCGATGGCGATCCCGACGATCATGAACCACAAATGTTGACGCTCGACGCGGATCATCGATGCAGTCATATGATGTTGGTGCGAGCTGAGGACCGTACTCGCGGGAGAAAAGTCCATTGCCATCTGCGAATGGTCTGCCGGCATGTTGCCAGCATCCATGATTGAGGCATCCGAGACACTCGCTGGAGAGTGATGCATATGCCGATGCTCATCGTCGGTATCCGGTGCAGGCGTCGTGCTTAAGCTTACCCTGCGCGGGTTGCCGTCGACGTCGAGGTCCGGATTGACGAGATAAGCTTGGGCTTCGGGTGAACGTACTCCGGAACCGGCGCTGTGGTCATGAACTAACAACAGGCTGGCGCCGGTTACGGCAATCAGAGGAAAGGCCACGCTTTTCCAGGTTCGTGGCAGCGAACCCCTGAGGCGAATATACTCGACGGCCCCGACAGCAATGAGAAGAAGAGAATAGATCTTATGCTGGCGAGCTTCAGCATCATGCTGGAGAAGCCATGACCAACTGAGATTGCCCCGCGGCCAGATTTCTCCATCACTCCAGAGCGCAAGAAAGAGTCCAGCGAGAATGAACAGAGCTGGCCAAACGTAGCTTTGAGGCTTGAGTCGGGGTGATAACAAATTGGTCAAGACCAGGACGCCAACTCCGATCAGAGCCCATCCGGCGATGTGATGATTGAGTTCGGAGAGTCCTTTGTTGGGGTCTATCGACTGAGAGATCGTACCCGCAGAGGGGGTCTGAATACTCTGGTGAGCAAAGGCGGGCTGGCTCAGCGCGAGGCAAGCGAGCGCGATCACGTACGGAAATAGCCCTAGAGCGCTCGGACTCGATTGGCCCGCAATTCCATGTAGCTCTGACTTGCCGACGAGGGCTTTACTTTGCATCTCTTTGTGAGCTTCCTTTTCGTTTTGTTCGATCGAGTGGATGATCGGCCTTGCACCGTGCCGGATCCAGGTGTGCTGCTTGGATACCAACTCCGGGAATGCCAGTACACTGGTATTGTTGCCAGTAACGCTCTGGTCGTCACAGCGCAACTTCTTCGATCAAGGGCGTAATCTTCACAGAAAGCATTTGCTTGGGCGGGTGGTAAGAACGGTGGGTCAAGGTTGCCCTGAGGCAACGACACCAACGGCATGACGCGCTAACGTTGTATCGGCTCGGTCCGCTTGAAGCCGGCCTGCTGAGGGGGTGTCCTTTGGACTCAACTCCAGGTCGGGCCCTCCCCCGGGCCGAGCCTTAATGCAGTCTCGGCGATCACAGGTGGCCGACATATCCCGCCGCAGAGCACGACCGCAGATCGTTTAGCGCATGTTCACAATGCAGCTTTAACCTATTGTCTTTGAACAGCGACGATGCTATACACGTTATTCTGTGGCCGAGGAAGCCCCAACCCGCGCACCCGACACTCAGCTTTTCCGTGATGTCTTCAACGCTAGCCCAATCGGAATTGCGGTGGAGACCTTTGAAGGACAGCCCCTTTTCGTGAATCCAGCCTTCTGCTCGTTCCTTGGTTTCAGCGAGCAGGAACTACGCCACAAACACTGTGTTGACTTTTCTCCACCCGAGGAGGCAGAGAAGGACTGGGCGCTTTTCCAGCAATTGCGAGCGGGTTTGATCGATCATTATCAATTGGAAAAACGCTATTTCCGTCGCGACGGTTCCTTGGTATGGGGACGTCTGAGTCTTTCCTTGTTGAGCAGCCGCCCCTCTCCGCTGGTGATTGCCATGGTGGAGGACATCACGGACAAGAGGGCTTCGCTGGACCGGGAGCACGGTCTGTTGGAGACATTAGACCTGGTGACGAAACAGATGGCACCGGCGGTGAGTCGTTGTAGCCGTGACCTGCGTTACCTTTGGGTTAATCAAGCCTATGCGGATTGGCTACAGCGTCCATCGGACGAAATTGCCGGACGACCTATGTCGGATGTTTTGGGAAACGCCGCCTTTGACGCCTTGCTCCCCTACTTCCAGCGAGTCCTTGATGGGGAGACTGTCCACTACGAGCAGGAGACCAGTTTTCA
>QIAI01000099.1:7724-7957 GCA_003224995.1 Acidobacteriota bacterium | reverse complement strand
TCGCACAATGACTTGCGCAACATCGCCCTGTTGTCGCATCCTGAGCGTGTCTTTGAGATGCTGGCTCTGCAGGTCGATAACCGCGAGAGCCATTTCGAGCTGCACTTGAGGTGGCAGGGAAGTCGATGGATTATTCATTTGTTCTCCAGACACAGGTTCTTCCGCTCGTGCCTTAGTGTCGTAAAACACGGTGGGGTCGCCGCCGTACAACCTCGCGTGCTCCAGGAGGTGCT
>QIAI01000099.1:6945-7572 GCA_003224995.1 Acidobacteriota bacterium | reverse complement strand
TCCGTTTCCTTCAAGGTGCAAAGGCGTGCAGTTAGACATCCGCTTTCCATGCGGAGCGCGAGTTTAATGCGCCATGTGCAGGTTACGAGCTGCTCGAAGGCCACCCGTTGTAAGGCAGTGTGGGGCGCGAGCTGGTCTGCCAAATCCGTTCGCATCGCTTCAAACGCCGCTTGGTCCGGATCGCTGATGCGCAGTTCGTTGGAATAGAATCCAGCTTTGAGGGCATTAGCCCGGGATTGACATTTTCCACTTGGAGTCTTTGGGCCGGTGGAGTTCGCCGAGTTGGATCGGTTCGCCGCAATTTTCCGTTTCGAAGTCAAACTGCTCTCCCTTGGGCCTTATCGTGGGCCCGAAAAATGAGGTTTTGGAGACTACAAACAGTTCCCAAGGGATGTAGACGAGATTCTCAAAGGGATCAAGACAAGGTTGCGAGAAAGATTGATGGAAAATCCGGATTCACGTAACAATAAACCGCAGGCAGGAACTGCGGTATGTGACGATGGGGCATCCAGCAGGCGAGAAACGGAAGTTGGATCTTCAACGTGTTGATTCGCACCATAGACGCCGGCGTTGCCTGCAACCTTTTCTCAGTAGTGGAGAAGGCCGATAAAATTCATTCAGAGATTC
>QIAI01000099.1:5091-6891 GCA_003224995.1 Acidobacteriota bacterium | reverse complement strand
TACTTTGTTCTCAATCTCCAGAGGCTGAATAGGTACGGTTTCAGCAACTCATGTCCTCAGGCACAGGCCGGCAATGCAGCGACTCGTATTGAGGGAAACGAACCGCGCTGTGTAGAACTGGACTGACTCGATTCGAGGGACCCTATCGTCGACCAGCCGGCAGAACTTCCTTGCTCGTCACTGATGTTGGTTCGGTTGGTCAAGTCATCCCACTTATCAGCTGCGTTACCGTCGTCACTATCCCAGGATTACTTTCCTCTTCATACTGAGCTCATTTCGCAACTGTGTACCTGAAACGGGGTTTAGGGAAGTGAGGCGTCCGGCCTGAAATATGGATGCCGGGTGTTTGCCTTTACCCCATCGGGAGGGCGGATCACTATGACTCATCTTCGACGACTCCTCTGGTTAAATCTCGCCGTGGCATTGTTTGTGTCCTCGGCGGCGCTGTCGGCCTTCGCCGATCCTCCGAGCCGTGCCGTGCGGATCAAGTACATTTCCGGTCCGGTCTCGATTCAGCCGGGCGGCGTCAATGATTGGGTGGAAGCGGTCGTGAACCGGCCATTGACGACTTCGGACCGGGTGTGGACCGACAAAGAAGCGCGCGCCGAATTGCATTTAGGAAGCGCCGCGCTGCGCATGAATGCCGAGACCAGCATGACGTTGACCAACGTCAGCGACGATGCCGTGCAGATCGAACTCGATCAGGGCTCGCTGAATCTGCACATCCGCCATCTCTTCGGTGGGGAGACTTACGAAATCGATACGCCCAACCAGGCGTTCACCATTTTGAAGGCCGGCGATTACCGTTTTGATGTGGATCCGAATGCGGATACCACTTCGATCGCGGTCTGGCGCGGCGAGGGTGAAGCTAACGGCCAAGGCCCCGGGGTGAAAATCAAGTCCCATCACCAGGCCACGTTTTCCGGTGGTACTTCGCTCGAGCACCAGATGGCCAACGCTCCGGATTTCGACGGATTCGACGACTGGTGTCGCGTGCGCGATGAACGCGAAGATCACGCGCGTTCGTACGAATACGTCTCGGCTGACGTCGTCGGTGCCGACGACCTGGACGAGTACGGAACCTGGCGGACCGTCTCAAGCTATGGTCCAGTCTGGGTGCCGACCGTGGCGCCGGGTTGGGCGCCGTATCACTACGGACACTGGGTATGGATTGAGCCTTGGGGCTGGACCTGGGTGGATGATGCGCCTTGGGGATTTGCCCCGTCCCATTACGGACGCTGGGTCCACCTCGGCGGATACTGGGGATGGGCGCCCGGACCGGTGGTTGTGGCTCGTCCGGTCTATGCGCCGGCACTGGTCGCATGGGTTGGCGGTCCGCGTCTCAGCGTGAGTGTTTCCTTCGGCGGAGGCAGCGGCGTGGCCTGGTTCCCGCTCGGTTGGGGCGAGCCTTACGTCCCCTCATATCACGTCAGCCGGACCTACTTCCAGCAGGTCAATGTCACAAATACGCACATTACCAATATCACCAACGTTACGAATAACTATTACGTCTCAAACAACACGACCGAAGTTCACAGAACCAATGTCCAGAACATTCGCTACGTGAACCAGAACGTAGCCGGCGCCGTGACTGCCGTGCCGACACGGGCGATGACCAACTCGGAACCTGTCGGGAAGGCCGCGGTTGCGATGTCGGCCGGTGAGCTGAAAACTGCGGCCGTCGTGAGCGCCGCACCGGTAGTCCCTGCCAGGACCAGCGTGCTGGGATCAAGAGCGGGTACACCAACGGCTGCGCCTCCCGCCCGCGTGGTCACCACGCGTCCAGTGATGTCGCGTATG
>QIAI01000099.1:1850-4931 GCA_003224995.1 Acidobacteriota bacterium | reverse complement strand
CATGCCTGCCCGGCCTGGAGTGCCCGCCGCGAATGCGGCGAAGCCGGGAATGCCAGCGGCGTCTACCCCGGCCACCGTCGGGAACGCACCTGTGGCGAATCCCGGGATGCACCCCGAGGTCGGAGCTTCGCAACCCGTATCTCCGGCGCGAGTCATTCCGCGGCCACCGCAACCCGGAATGAATCGCTCTTCGGGAATAACCGATTCTCCGGCGAATGTGGCGCGCCCGCAGCTACCGATCGCGGCGCCGGCAACTCGTCCGGTTCCTCGTCCTCCGCAGATCGAGCGCACTGCAAACCCGGAAGTCAGCTCTCCGGCGCGGCCAACCACGCCTCCATCGGAGCAGCCTGCACGCGCAAACAATCCGAATCCCGCGCAGCCTTTACGTGGTCCAATGCCGAATGCGGCTCAGCCCAGCATTCCTCGTGGCCCGCAAATCGAGCGAACTCCGAACACCCAAGCCGCGGCTCCAGTGCGTCCGGCAGCACCACAGCAAGTCGAGCCGATGCGATCCAATCCTGCTGGTTCGTCTCAGTCACCCCACATCCAGCCCGCAATGGATTCAGCGCGACCGGTCGCGCCACGACCCGTGCCGAGCCCGAGCAGGCCGGCAGTCCAGCCCGCGGTACGCGAAAGCGCACCGCGCGCCCCGCAAGCCGAGTCGAGATCGCAGCCTGCGCCAAGGCCTGAGGCGCATCCTCAGCCCGCGTCGCGACCACAACCCCAGGAGCAGCGATCCGCACCGAAGAACGCAGAACCTAAGCACGAGGACAAAGGACAGCACAACCAGCGCTGAAGCATTTGAGCTTCGAAGAAAAGAGAACGGCAGCCCGAAAGGCTGCCGTTTTTCTATGGCCATCTGCTAGGAACACCGCCAGTTTCGCGAGCCGAAAGCCGAAGACCCTTTACCTGACCCAGGGCGCCAGATGTGCATCCTCGTACGCCTTGATCTCCCGCTCGTGCTGTAACGTGAGCCCAATATCGTCGAGCCCTTCCAGCAGGCAATGCCGCGTGAACTCATCCATCTGGAACTTCGCCGAGAATCCCTCGTCGTCGTACACCCGGCACTGCTCCAGATCCACCGTCAATTGATAGCCATTCTTTTCTTGCGCGCGGCGCATGAATTCCGCGACCTCGTCTTCCCGCAATACCACGGTCAGAAAGCCGTTCTTGGTGCTGTTGTTGGCGAAAATGTCGGCGAATGAGGAGCCGATCACCACCCGGAAGCCGAAATCCGCCAGCGCCCACACCGCGTGTTCCCGCGAGGAGCCGCAGCCGAAATTCTTGCCTGCAGCCAGAATGCTCGCCCCTTTATAGCGAGGCTCATCGAGCACAAACCTCCCATTGCTGCCCTCAGCCGTGCGTCGCCAGTCGTAGAACAAAAACTCTCCGAAGCCCGTGCGCTCGATGCGTTTCAGAAACTGCTTGGGGATGATCTGGTCGGTATCGATATTGACACGATCCAGCGGAGCGACCAAACCTTTATGCACGCGAATGGGTTTCACTTTTCCATGTCCTCAAAAGACAGTCCGGCTACTGAAACTTCCACTTGCGAATATCGGTGAAGTGTCCCGAAATCGCGGCGGCAGCTGCCATCATCGGGCTGACCAGGTGGGTGCGTCCGCCGCGTCCCTGGCGGCCTTCAAAGTTGCGGTTGCTGGTGGAAGCGCAGCGCTCCCCGGGTAGCAGGATGTCGGGATTCATGCCCAGGCACATGGAACACCCTGACTCGCGCCATTCGAACCCTGCTTCACGGAAGATCTCGTGCAGACCTTCCTGCTCGGCCGCGTGCTTGATCGCTTGCGAGCCCGGAACCACCATGGCGCGCACCTTCGAACTTACGCGGTATCCCTTCGCCACCCGGGCTGCGGAGCGCAAATCTTCCAGCCGTGAGTTCGTGCACGACCCGATGAACACGCGATCAATCGCAATCTCTTCAATGCGGGTACCAGGTTTGAGATCCATGTATGCGAGCGCCTGCTCGGCGGCCCGGCGCTCGCTCTCGCTTGCGCCATTCAACTCGGGCACTTGTCCCGTGACCTCGACGACCATACCGGGGTTCGTCCCCCAAGTCACAAAGGGAGCGATGCTGCGGGCGTCAATCTCAAGTGTCCGATCAAACTGCGCGCCCCCATCAGAGCAGAGCGTCTTCCAGTACGCTACGGCTTTTTCCCAGGCTTCGCCCTGTGGTGCGAACCGGCGTCCCTTCACATAAGCGAACGTCGTCTCGTCGGGCGCAATCATGGCCGCACGGGCGCCCGCCTCGATACTCATGTTGCACAGTGTCATGCGGCCTTCCATGCTGAGACCGCGAACCACGTCACCGGTGTATTCGATGACGTGTCCGGCGGCGCCGTCCGTGCCGATCTTGCCGATCACTCCGAGCGCGACGTCCTTGGCGCTCACCCCTTCGGGCAAGCGGCCATTGACTGCAATCTTCATGGTTCTCGGCTTGCGCTGCGGCAGGCATTGCGTGGCGAGCACGTGCTCCACCTCGGATGTGCCGATGCCGAAGGCCAGTGAACCGAAAGCTCCATGGGTGCTGGTATGGCTATCGCCGCAGACGATCGTCATTCCGGGCTGCGTCAGTCCTAGCTCAGGACCGATCACATGCACGATACCCTGCTCCGCCGAATCGATGTCGAAGAGTCGGACCCCGAATTCCTTGCAATTTTTTCGCAGAGCTTCAATTTGCCGGGCGGCAATAGGATCTGTGATCGGCGTGCCCCGCGGCTCGGTCGGAACATTGTGGTCGACCGTAGCGACGGTGCGCCCTGGCTGCCGGACGCGGCGGCTCGAGGCTCGTAGTCCGTCGAAGGCTTGCGGCGAGGTCACCTCGTGGACCAGGTGAAGGTCAATGTAGAGAATAGGCGACCGACCGGTCGGTTCGACTACCAGGTGCGCGTCCCAGACTTTTTCAAACAGCGTCCGTGCCATTGTCATGATGATTTCGCTTCAGAGGCCGCGGGGAGCCCAGCGATTTTGATACCCGCAGTACGCATATTGTACCAAGCCTGTGGCTCCAAATAATCAGTATGCCCGTCGGCAGTGTAGCGCCCGGCGTCCCGCCGGGTAAATCAG
>QIAI01000099.1:0-1753 GCA_003224995.1 Acidobacteriota bacterium | reverse complement strand
CAAAGTTGCTGGACAGCAGCGAAATCGTGATGGGGTACATGGCCGCGAAGCCTAACCCAATCACAGCGGCACTCATCATCACTCCGGCCACGGAATGCACAGCGAGCAAGGCGATCATTCCAACCAGTGCGCAAGTCATGCTGATGCGGGCCAAGCGCAGTTCGACCATCCAGCGTAGAAACACGGGAGCCAGTGCGCGTCCGGCAAGCAGTCCGGCATAGAAGAACGATGGCGCTGTAACCCAGAGCGTTCCAGGCGTGTCGCTCAGGCGCTTGGCGTAGGAGGCCAGCCATCCTCCCATTGCGTTCTCAGTGCCAACATAAACGAAGAACAATGTGCCTAGCACGATGGCGATGCGAGATCGCAGCATGCGCAGCAAGGGCTGCACGTTTGCGGAAGGCAACTGAGAAGATCTGGCTGGCTGCGGGAACGCGACTCGCGCCAGCAGTATCGCGATGAGCAGCGCAAATCCGGCGAGCGCGTAAAAAAAATTCGCAATGTCCCCTTTGTGTTGGAACGGTGCCAGCAGGAAAGGACAAGCAACTGCCCCCACACTCCACGAGAAGTTCAGAAGCGAGACCGCCGCCGCCCGTTTTCCAGGATTCACCTCCGCCACTAGCAGATTGCAGGCCGGAATGGTCAGTCCCAGTCCGATGCCATAACCAGCAACCGCAGTCATCCCCAGCAGTCGCGAGCCCAGCGGCAGCGCCGCTACGCCCGCTGCCATGAACACCAGTCCAAGAACAATTGCCACCCGGTATCCCAGGCGCGGTACGAGCACGCCCGACAAGGCGACTCCCAGCGTCGAGGCCAGAAATTGTGCGGTGAACAACTCTCCTGCCTGCGCATCGCTGAGTGCCCAGCGCGCCGAAAGTGTCGGCAGGACGGGGCCAAGCAGCACGGTCACAATGCCAGTGGGCACGAAGGCGGCATGTGCGATCGCGGTTGGGCTCAGCCACCAGGTCTGGGCGGGAGCAGCCTCGCGGAGAGCCTCCAACGGCGGAGTTTTACTGGAATTCACCATCGAGTCGCAGGGCCGCTGAATGCCGATTGTACGCCCGTCCTGTGCCCGAATTTGGCGAGTCGCCACGCTGCAGACCCGGGTGAGCTGCAAGCACTCGAATGCTCTTTTATGTTGCCTCGAAACGCAAGCTGGTTCATCTCGATGGGCGCACGATATGATTACGGGAGATTCATCGTCCCGATGATAAACGGCAAACGCATCGCGATTGTTCTTCCCGCTTATAACGCGGAAAAAACGCTTGAGGCCACGATGCGTGAAGTGCCGGAGACAGTGGATACCTGCATTCTGGTGGATGATAGTTCGACCGATAAAACGGTGGAACTGGCTCACGCCCTCGGGCTTCACGTTTTTGTGCACGATCGCAACTATGGCTACGGACGCAACCAGCAGACTTGCTATCGCGAAGCGCTGTCCGCCGGGGCCGATGTTGTCATCATGCTCCATCCCGATTACCAGTACACGCCGTTACTGGTGACCGCAATGGCAAGCATGGTGGCCTATGACGTCTATGACGTGGTGCTGGGTTCGCGCATTATTGGAGGCACGGCGTTGCGCGGCGGCATGCCCTTCTACAAATACGTCGCCAACCGCTTGCTGACCGCCTTTGAGAACCTGTTCCTGGGCGTGAAACTGTCGGAGTATCACACCGGCTATCGCTGCTTCAGCCGCAAGCTTCTCACCGAATTGCCCCTGGCGGAGAACTCGGACGACTTCGTCTTCGATAACCAG
>QIAI01000098.1:3107-3809 GCA_003224995.1 Acidobacteriota bacterium | reverse complement strand
ACATGTCGGCGGGTTCGTCGCAATCGAAGGACAATTTGTAGAATTCAGTCCTGTGCCCGGCTGATTTGCATTCGCCAGTCGCGTCCAGATGATTCCATCGCTGGAAGAATAAATTCCGTGATACCGCACCGCCGCAAAGAACTTTCCCGCCAAGGCGTTGTACACCACCGAAGTTACGGATCCCGGCGACACCGTGCTGGCGCCGTCTTTGATACTCGCATAGCGCCAGGTCGCGCCCCCATCCTGCGAGTAGTAGATTCCGCGGTTGAGCGCTCCCGGAGCCTCCAGCCCCAAGGTGATTCCTTCGGCCGCGGCGGCCGCGGCCGCCACTACCAGTGGCGGATTGCTCGTGCTGAACGCGATCTTGGCGAATCCCAGTCCGGCGAAGGAATGGCCGTCGGCACTCGAAGCAATTTGCGTCCAACTCGCTCCACCATCCGTCGAGCGCAGGATTCCCAAGCCGTAGTACGAATCGGCCGAACTGTTTGGTTCTCCTGTGCCCACCAGGATCACGCTCTGCGTCGGATCCGTGTTGCCCGAAGGTTGAATCGCGATCGCGCCTACTGCCAGCGTCGCTTCGTAATCCAGCACCGGCGTCCATATCACGCTCGCTGCACTCGGGCTTAGCGAGCCCGCATTGCTTGATTTCCACACACCGGCATTGGCTCCGCCGACGTACACCGTGTTCCCGCTCGCATCCGC
>QIAI01000098.1:0-2994 GCA_003224995.1 Acidobacteriota bacterium | reverse complement strand
GGCGCGGAAGCGCAGGGTCGCCGCCGATTCGCCATTCGGCGCGGTTCGCCCCCGCATGAACCAGGCATCGCGGGCTCGCGGGTTGTCACGATCGCGTTCTTCAATGGGATCGAATTCCGACGTCATCTTCGATCCTTGCCCAAACGCCAGGCAAAACGAGCTGATCACAAACGCGCACACCCACAAACTGCGTCCCCAGTTGCGCGACGCTCTCATACCATCCGCCACCTTCGATAGATTCGGCTTCTCCGTCCGGGTAATCCCAGCGTATGCAGCAAGTTAATGCAGACGCTCCCCCACAAACTAGTTACCAATGACATACGGCGCCTCGCGAGCGGGTACGCTGCCTCGACACCTCGCCTCGTTCATTCGAGCATTGCCATGCCGCGAAGCCTTGTAGCGGTCGTCACACTCGTCCAGTTTTTCTTTCAAAATGGGAATCCCGCAGCCACAGCTGCGGGATTGAGGGGAATCCTCTTCGCGACCTTCGCGCCGTCGTTCGCGAGATGTGCCCTTCGCCGTTAAAGGCTTTTTTTCGAGGCCACGATCTGCGCGGTGAAAATCTTTCCTTCGCGACCGTCGCGGATCTTCCTTCGCGCTCAAAAGCTTTTTGACCGGCGCGGGAACCACCAAAAAAGTGAGCAAGAAGAGAGAAACTCTGATTTTTCTCTTCCTACTTCCAGAATACCAATTTCAGAGGGGTAATTGCGACAGCTTCGCCACAAACATATTTGCCGTCCTGCCAGCCATTTAGCCGGAGTCCGGGGATCATTGGGGCTTGACAAAAAAACACTCAGCCCAGCAATTCACTGCGCACGTTCTTCAATACGTAAGCTGCGCGTTCCACTCCAACCTCGCCCGCAAGAATGGGATCCTCATTCTCGATGCTCAGAATGCCTTCGTAATCCACATCCATGTAAGCCTGCACGATCGCTTTCCACTGGCCGGCGCCATGTCCGTAGCCCACAGCGCGAAACGTCTCCGACGCGCTGGCTAACTCTTCGGTCGAGAAAGCAAAATTCAGCACGCCATAACGGTTCACATTCTCCGGGTAGAAAACCGTGTCCTTCATGTGTGCGTGAAATAAGGCTCCATTCTTGGCCAGAAGATGAATGACTTCTACCGCATCACACCCTTGCCAGAACAGGTGACTCAGATCGCAGTTCGCTCCGATTTCCTCTCCTACCGCCTCGCGCAGCTGCAGAAGCGTTTTCGGGTTGTACACGACGAAATTGGGATGCATCTCGAAAGCCAGCCGCTTGATGCCATGCTGGCGCGCAAACTTCGCCGCCTCTTTCCAGTAGGGAACGACCTTCTCTTTCCACTGCCAATCGAGCATCTCCTTGTATTCCGGAGGCCAGCGATAGGTCACCCAGTTCGGCATCGTATCGGTTGGCGATCCACCCGGACACCCCGAGAAGCCCACGACGACGGGCACTTCCATCCGCTCCGCCAATAACACCGTGCGCCGGAACGCCTCCGCGTCCCGGGCAGCATGCTTCGCATCGGGATGAACAGGATTTCCGTGACAACTGAAAGTGGCTACCCGGATGTTCCGGTCCTCAAACTTTTTCTTCCACGCCTTGGCTTTTCCCGTGTCCTCGAGCAACTCGGCCACCGGACAGTGATTCGTTCCCGGATAGCCACCCGTGCCGATCTCCATCGCCTCAAGCCCCAAGGCCGACACTTTGTCCAGCATCTCGTCCAGCGAGAGCTTTTCGTAAACCGGATCGAATACGCCGATCGGGATCTTTTTGCGCTTGTGAGCTCCGCCCTGAGGGACGGCTGCACTTTGCTGCGCAGTCATCGCCGTTGGCGTTTCGCCCTTGCCGCGAACCATGTTTCCCGCCATAAATGCGCCTGCCACGCCCAAAAATCCACGACGACTGACTGAGGACTGCTCAGCCATTTTCCTACCTCCTCAAAAAATCGGTTTCGCCATGCTTCCCGAACCGTCGCCGGGGGTGTCGCGATTATACCCACGCGATTCCCGCAGCATAGGAGGAACCGGGGAATGAACGGTTATATTGCCGCAAATGCTTGACTTTTAAGCCGCTGGAGGGCACAATTCTCGGGCCGTTTCGAGCGGACCACTAGGCTCAAACGGGGCATCTGGCGGGCATTTCCAGCCAACCGAGAAAATCGGAGAGGTAGCGCCCGCAAAAGCGTTTCCAGGTTCACGCTGTTCGGGTTTTTGTGACCCCCCTTCCACAGAAATCCTCCGTCGTATTTCCATAAATTCGTCGATTACGCACCAGCGGTTCGCAACAACTCAAATCCTGGGCCGATTACTGCAATAGGAGATATTTCTATGGACTTCAGCGTCTCGTGTCATGCTCGCACGTGGTTTGGCGAGAAACTTCGGAATGCGACGACCCTCGCATCTTCCATCGCAGTGCTCGCATGCTTGCTGGCGATTTTCGCGACGACGCCCGCCCTGGCTCAGAGCCCTAGCTTTCCCGATTTCAGCTCCAATGCCAATCTCACAACTAACGGCAACGCCGTCGTTCCGACTTCCAATGGCGCGGTCAATGTCCTGCGACTCAACCCCGATGCGGCCTATCAAGCGGGCTCGGCCTGGTTCAATGTCAAACAAGGCGTTGCCAGCGGCTTCACCACAACATTCACTTTCCAGATCACTCATTCCGGTTTTCCTGCCGATGGCCTTGCCTTCGTCATCCAGAACGCTCCCGCTCCCATCGAAGGTCCAAATACTGGTGGGCTGGCGGCGCTAGGGCAGGCCGGGGGTGCGATCGGCTATGACGGAATTCCGAATAGTCTCGCGGTCGAATTCGATACCTATTACAACGCTGGACCCGACCCGAACAACGATCCCAATGGCAATCACGTGGGCGTCCAGAGCTGCGGCACAAATCTCAACAGCGCCGATCACCATGCGACCTATAACGACGGGCAGTCCTCGTGCAACCTCGGTCTGAACTCGAACCTTTTTCTCCCGAATGAAAATGTGAACACCTTGTCTGACGGAAATCA
>QIAI01000097.1 GCA_003224995.1 Acidobacteriota bacterium | reverse complement strand
GCAGTCGCGCTGCTTAACTCCATTCCGCCAGGGCGCTGGTGCGTGGTCACCTCGGGCACGCGTTTCCTTGCCACCACTCGCATGCGTAAGTTCGGCATCCCTATTCCCGAAATCCTCGTCACGGCCGATGACGTAAGCAACGGGAAGCCCGACCCCGAGCCTTACCGTAAAGGTGCCGAGCTATTGAAAGTGAGTCCCGGGGACTGCGTAGTTTTCGAAGATGCCCCTGCCGGAATCCGCTCGGCCCAAGCTGCCGGAATGAAAGTAATCTCACTTCCCAGCACCTATCCCGCCGAAGAGTTGCACGAAGCCGACATCATCGTCCCAGGTTTGACGGGTATTAAAATCAGCACGGACGGCAACCAGGCCAAAGCTACGTTAATAGTGTCTTGGAATTGAACGAAGACAGGTACCGCTAGGGAACGGGAGTCTTGGATCGGCTAGCCCGCGAACTCGGCGCTTGGACAAATCGACGGACTCACTGGACAGCACGAAGCTACCGCAGCCATTCCTCCAGCTCAATTCCACGATCTGTTTTCTCGTCGCGATATTTCACAATCACCGGCGTATATAGCGAGAGATCCCAGGCCGGGCCTTTTGTCACTGCCCGCGAACCCGGGACAACTACCGCGTTCTCAGGAACCTCCAGAGGCTTGTCAGCCGACGCGCGATACACCTGGCCGCGCACCAGATCATACAGCGGCGTCGATCGAGTCAGGATCGTTCCTGCGCCCAACACAGCCCTGCTCCGCACGAGCGTCCCCTCGTAGACTCCGCAATTTCCGCCGACCAGCACATCATCCTCGATGATCACAGGCGCCGCATTTACCGGCTCGAGCACGCCGCCGATCTGCGCCGCCGCGCTCAGATGGACGCGCTTGCCCACCTGCGCACACGATCCCACCAGCGCGTGAGAGTCCACCATGGTCCCCTCATCCACGTAAGCACCTACGTTAATAAACATCGGCGGCATGCAGATGACCGATGCCGCTACATAAGCACCCGTTCGCACGGAGGAGCCACCCGGCACGATCCGCACTCGATCGGCGACGGAAAACCGTCGCGCCGGAAAACTATCTTTATCCACGAATGAGAGGCCGTTGCCCATTTCCGTCAACTCGCCGAGCCGAAACCCCAATAGGATTCCCTGCTTGACCCAGGTGTTGACCAACCATCGCCCCTCTTTCTTTTCCGCCGCACGAACTTCACCTTGGGTGAGCGCGTCGCGAAACTCCAGAAATGTCGCTCGGGCTTCCGGTTTCTGTTCCACCTCACCCAGCGAGGAGAGGCGTTCGATGGCAGATTTCAGCGATGACATGCGCGAGCAGTATACCCGCTGATTCCGCGTGAGGTAAGTTGGAGAGGAAGGGAAGCCGTGTCGATGACGGTGGAGGTTCTTGCTTAGGCAGATTTAAAGGGCGGCGAGCAAGGAGCGATGACCGGCCGTCAAATACACTTGCACTCGCTTCGAATCAACACACCTTGCATATCATGTGCCATCTGCCGTGCTTCCACCAGAGTCGCATAGGGTCCATGCCACTTCGCATGATTGGCATCATGCCCCGCAGGACGACCCTTCCCGTGATTGCACTGTCCGCAAGTTGAGCGGTGCAGGACAATCTTGTGCGGCCCTGCGAGCCAGTTCTCGTAAACGAAGAATTCGGCGGTTTCAGGCGAGGCCGCTGCCGGCTTGGCGATCAGTCCCACCTCGGTGGCGATCTTCTGAAGTTTCGATCGAGTATCCCGCCGCATGGGCAGTAAAGGCAGTCGATAGGACTCCTCGATGCGGCCCATCATGGCCAGCAAGGCTTTCACTGGCAGAGGATTTGACTCGATGAAATTGGCCTGCATGAGTGGCAGATATTTGCGATGAAGGCTTCGCGCTGTGGCCCAGTCGTTGTTCAGTGCAGCCCTGGTCAGGGCAGCCATCTCAGCTGGAATTTCGTTGGAGGCGACCGAAATGATGCCCACGCCGCCCAGCGCAATGACCGGGAGGGTAATTGCGTCGTCCCCAGAAAATACCAGAAAGTGCTCCGGCACCGCATTCAGCACCTCGGCAATCTGGGTGATATTCCCGCTGGCTTCCTTCAGGCCCAAAATGTTGGGCACTTCCGCCAGCCGAGCCAAAGTTCCGGGTTCGATATTCGCTCCGGTGCGCCCTGGAACGTTGTAAAGCAGAATCGGCTTGCCCACGGCTTCCGCAATGGCTTTGAAGTGCCGGTACTGTCCTTCTTGTGTGGGCTTGTTGTAGTAAGGCGAGGCGGTCAGGATCGCGTCGACTCCGGGACGCGCCGCTACTTCCTTCGCCTTTTCAACCGCGTCGTTAGTGGAGTTCGACGTCGCGCCGGCAACAATCGGCACTCGCCCGGCTGCCACTTCGATGGTGATGTCGATGACACGCAGCCACTCGTCATGCGACAGGGTTGGGGTTTCACCGGTCGTTCCGCAGGGAATCAGAAAGTCGATGCCCGAGTCGATTTGCCAGGCAACAAGGTTGCGCAGGGCAGCTTCGTCAATGGAGCCGTCCTGGTGAAACGGAGTGACGAGCGCCGTACCGCATCCACGCACTTGCATACTCCAAGGATAACTCTATTGAATGTTCCGTGGAAACTCGGTCATATCGTCTCACGAGATGCATGTTCGGCACCGGTGGTTGTCCGCGATCCTGGCTTAGGCCTCAAAGCTCCCGCCAGATGTCTTTGAATTCGAAGAAGCCCTTTCGTCCGCTCAGCCATTCCGCTCCCAATACCGCTCCTTCGGCGTACCCCCGCCGCGATTTGGCGTCGTGACATAGATAAATTCGGTCATTTGAGGAATTGAAGATCAATTCGTGCAGCCCCACCACATCGCCTTCCCGAAATGAAGTAATCTCCAATTCCGCCCCAGCTTGTTGCTTTGCGATCTCCTGCATCACCAGCGCGGTTCCCGAGGGCGCATCCTTCTTTTGCTGGTGATGCCGTTCAAAGATCTGTCCCGAGTATCCATGTTTTGCCGCTTCAGCCGCCGTTCGCACGGACCAGCACCAACCTTTTCCACTAATGCCCGCACTCGATCCAATTGCCCATGCCACCCGGTAGTTCCGACGACCATGTTCTTCTTGTGGCGCAAGCAAGCCTCAATATTGGTTACGACCGCTGCCGGGCACGTGAAATCAAGAACCGTATCCACGTGTTGAAGCACCTCTGGAGTCAAGCCCCTGCCGTCCTGATTTTCTTCTGCGTTCAGCACGCGAACATGATGATGGCGTTCCCGCGCATACTTCGCCACGAGCGATCCTGTCTTGCCGCGACCTAACACAAGGAAGTTCATGATCCGTCCGCCTCTAATAACTCTGCGCCAGTTTCAGCGGCCCCGCAACTGTTCGGGTTTTCGCCTGCAAGAGCGCTCTGTCCGCCTACGGACCTAAGCAAATACCTCGGCGTCCAGCTCCGCGAAGAAAGTTGAGTGCAGTCGCCGGACGACACCCGGCACCTCTTCCTCTTCCACCACAAACGTAAGATTGATTTCCGACGCTCCCTGCGAGATCATGCGCACCTTTAGATCCGATAGTGCTCCGAACACTCGCGCCGCAACCCCCGGAGTCTCCCGTAAATTTTCTCCGACCAGGCACACAATTGCCTTGCGGCCCTCATATTTGACATCCGCCAGCTTTGCCAAGTCGGCAGCCAAGGCCGGAATGGCCTCATTCGAATCTACGGTTAGCGAGACGCTCACCTCTGACGTGGACACGACGTCGACCGCGACCTTGTGTCGATCGAATGCCTCAAAGATTGCCTTCAGGAATCCATGGGCCAGCAACATGCGTGGCGCTGCCACGTTCACAATCGTGATCCGCTTCTTGGCGGCGATCGCCTTGAAGATATTTTTACAGTGCGGCGCGCGCGCGGTGATCCGGGTGCCTTCACATGCGGGATTCCGCGAATTCAGAATGTAGACGGGGATATTTTTCTGGATAGCGGGAAGTACGGTTGCAGGGTGCAGAACTTTAGCGCCAAAATAGGCCAGCTCCGCCGCTTCGTCGAAGCTGATCACGCGGATGCGATGAGCATCAGGACAAAGATTTGGATCGGTGGTCATCATCCCGTCCACATCGGTCCAGATCTCGATCGCCTCGGCATTCAGTCCCGCTCCTACAATCGCGGCAGAGAAATCCGAGCCACCACGTCCAATGGTTGTGGTGATTCCATTTCTGGTTGCTCCGACGAACCCACCCATTATTGGAACTCGTCCGCTATCCAGCAATGGCTGGACTCTTAAAGCGAGCCGTTCGTTGGTGTCGTCAAAGAACGGAACAGCCCGGGTATAGGTAGCGTCGGTGACGATGCAATCACGCGAATCCATCAGGGATGCATTCATTCCCCTCGCCGCAAAAGCTTCACTGACAATCCTGCTGGAGAGCATTTCGCCGTAGGCCGCCACATGGTCAGCGGTGCGAGGAGTCAATTCTCCGACGGCCGCGATACCGCGCAAAAGTCCATCCAGCGCATCGAACTCGCCTTCCAGTTCGCTGTGGAAACGAGTGAAGACGCCCGTTCCGAGCAATTCTCCAGCCGTGTTGTAATGGCGTTCTCGCAGGCTGCGCGAGAGCTTGAGCGCGCCTTCCCGGTCGCCCGCGCCGGCGGCCTGCGCCATCTTCAGAAGGGTATCGGTGACCTTGGCCATGGCGCTGACCACCACCACCGGCTTGCGGGCGAGTCGTCCCTTAACGATTGACGTTGTGCGGTCGATCGCCTTGGCGTCCTCTACCGAGGTGCCGCCGAACTTCATGACGATCATTGCAGGAAGTCTCGCTGGGGGAAGTAGCCTCGCCGGCATCGCGACGGCCGGAGCTTCGAGATTACTGGATTCGCTGGAAGCACGCAGACTCTGCTCAGTTCCTCACAATCAATCGCGTGCTTCACCCTAAATATCCTTGCGCTTTTAGCAGTTCGGCATTCAGCAGCGCCGCCCCCGCGGCGCCCCTAATCGTGTTATGAGAGAGCACGGTAAACTTCCAGTCCAGCACCTTGCACGGACGCAGCCGACCTACCGTCGTCGTCATGCCCGCGCCGTGTTCCACATCAAAGCGGGGCTGTGGACGATCGCTGGCTTCTAAATACACCACCGGTTGTGCCGGAGCACTCGGCAATTTTAGCTTCTGAGGCTCCGCCGTGTAGGAATTCCACGCGGCGATAATTTCTTCGGATTTCGCTTTCTTTTTCATCTTCACCGAAACCGATTCCGTATGCCCGTCCTCCACCGCGACGCGATTGCATTGCGCGCTCATCGTGAAGCTGCCCGGGACGATTCCCGCGCCGTTGAGCTTGCCCAGCAACTTGAGCGTCTCCTCCTCCATCTTTTCCTCTTCCTTGGCGATGTAAGGAATCACGTTGCCCAGAATGTCGAGGGATGCGACGCCGGGATAACCCGCGCCACTGACCGCCTGCATAGTCACCGCCATCACCGTTTCCAATCCGAACTGCTGATCGAGCGGAGCCAGCGCCAGCACCAAGCCGATGGCCGAGCAGTTAGGATTGGTCACCACGAACCCGCCAGACTTCTTTCTCCAGGCTTGCGTCTCAATGCTGGAATTCGAAACGACGATGCATCCGGCAGCGGCAAAAGCGGGCTCCATTTCCGCTGCTATGCTGGCGTCGAGCGCCGCGAAGATCACCTTCGGAGCCCCTTCCGGCTTGGCGGGAGAGACGACCATTTTGCCGACTCGATCCGGAATCGCAGTCTTCAAGCGCCAGCGTGCCGCTTCGCCGTACGCGCGCCCTTCTGAACGATCGGAAGCCGCCATCCATGCGACCTCAAACCACGGATGATGCTCCAGCATCTGCACGAAGCGCTGTCCGACGATTCCGGTCGCGCCCAGAATTCCCACAGGGATTTTGTTCGACATAGAGTTGTTCTGGAATTTTACAATACACGGCGCGGCGGAAAGGGAATTGTAGATCGCAGACTCTAGATTTCAGATTTTACCGCGCTCGTAGGGCAGCGAAAAAAACCGCAATGAGGGAATCGGCAATCTGAGATCTACAATCAGAAATTTGGACTGCGGCCGGGGTTATCGTCGCGGCTGGATTTCCCCGCCGAACGTGTACTCATTCAAAGGTCCGAATCGCTTCTTCTCGACGTAAATTCTTCCCCGCCGCCAAACAATCCGCAAACTGGCCATGACGGGAATCGAAAGATAAACGCCCAGCACGCCGGCAATCTCGCCGCCAGCCATCACGCCGAAAATCGCAGCCAGCGGATGCAGTTCCATGCTCTTGCCCATCACCCGCGGCGAGATAACATAATCCTGCACTCCCCGCCACACCATCAAAAACAACAATAACCAGGCCCAATATTGGTAGTTCATTAAGACAGCCACGCTCAGGATGAGCAGCGCAGCCACGAGCGGCCCCACGACCGGAATGAACTCCATAACGCCGCCCGCAGTCCCCAGCACCAGGGCATAGGGAACTCCCATCATTCCCAGGAAGGCCGCATACATCATCAGTGACAAGGCAGCGAGAATCAATTGCGCCCGGATGAAGTGTGCCAGCATCTGGTTCATGTCGCTAATGACCGCCTGTAAAAATTCCCGCTGCGGCCGCTATTGCACGATCGATAACTCGACATCGCTGAATACCCGTCCATCCTTCAGGAAAAAGATCGCCAGCAGAGGGACCAGCAGAATCAGCCATGCTTCCTTGGCGACGCTGGCCGCCCGTAATCCAAAATGCTCGGCGTAGGTTTTGATGTTGTCGGAGTTGTCGGTGAGAAACTGCCGGAACTTATCCTGGGTCGCCGTGCTCCAGCCATGTTCCTTGCCGATGTCCTTTGCAATGTCTCCGGAACTGACCCGGTTCAGCAGGTCGGGAAGAGACTTTCCCAGCCTCGCGCCCTCCCGCCCGATTCGCGGTCCCACCGAAAAGAAGAACAGGCCGAGTGCCGCCAGCAACAGGATGTAAATGACAGCGATGGCAGGGCCGCGCCCATGCAGCCACTTTTCCAGTCGCGAAACGGCCGGTTCCATCAGGTACGCAAAAAAGACGGCAAACAGGAAGACGATTAGGGTCTTCCGCGCCACATAGAGAAAGCCCAGGCCGAGGGCGAACAGCAAAATTGTGAGGAGAACTCGCGAAGTGCGTGTTTCGATTAGAGCCATGTCAGGGTGTGCCCCTCACCCGTGCCTCGGTGCATGCAAGCTCGCTAGCATGATCGTTCTCAATCCCGGATCACTTCAGTATTCTCGTTCGCAATCAGGATCCGCTGCAGCTTGAACTGGTCATCCAGCCACATCGTCCACTCTGCCCCTTCGCTCTTCAAGAGGAACTTGTTGGTTTCCTTC
>QIAI01000096.1 GCA_003224995.1 Acidobacteriota bacterium | reverse complement strand
CTCGACGGCATCGTGCCGAGCGACACGCGCACCCAGTACGACATCCGCGACATCATCGCGCGCCTCGTCGACGCCGCCGAGTTCGACGAGTTCAAGCACCTCTACGGCACCACGCTGGTCACCGGCTTCGCGCATATCCACGGCATCCCGGTCGGCATCCTCGGCAACAACGGCATCCTCTATTCGGAGAGCGCGCTCAAAGCCGCGCATTTCATCGAGCTGTGCTGCCAGCGCCGCATCCCGCTGTTGTTCCTGCAGAACATCACCGGGTTCATGGTCGGGCGCGACTACGAGGCCGGCGGGATCGCCAAGAACGGCGCCAAGATGGTGATGGCGGTCGCCTGCGCGCAGGTGCCGAAGATCACGCTGGTGGTCGGCGGCTCCTACGGCGCCGGCAATTACGGCATGTGCGGGCGCGCCTACGGGCCGCGCTTCCTGTTCACCTGGCCGAACGCGCGCGTCGCATTGATGGGTTCGGAGCAGGCGGCGTCCGTGCTCGCGACGGTGCGGCGCGACAACGTCGAGGCGGGCGGCGGCCAATGGTCGCAAGTCGAGGAGGCGGAATTCAAGCAGCCGATCAAGGACGCCTTCGACGAGCAGGCCGATCCCTATTACGCAACCGCGCGGCTGTGGGACGACGGCATCATCGCGCCAAGTGAAACACGCCGCGTGCTGGCGCTGGCGTATTCGGCGGCGCTCAATGCGCCGGTGGAGGGGACGAAGTTTGGGGTGTTCAGGATGTAAGCTGAACTACAAAATACAGGACGCATGGAACTAGCGCATCTCTCTATCTCTGACTTGTCGATCTCGTTTTTCATAACTCTGGAATGGCTGCTGCATAAGTTCACCTATCACGAATATCAGTCCAACAGCACCGGCAAGGCCGAAGAGAACTCTGTTGCCATCCCGAAAGTATTCGTTCTTTAATATGTCATGGCCAACGAACTCCGCAAATTCATGACCTTGCAGGACCACCAAGGCGTCAAAGATAACGAATGCTAAGACAACATCGGCGGGGGCGCTCTGGGGTAAGCGGAAAAGCCATCTTCCGAATGAGTTCCCGACTACCGCTAACAACGGCAGCCCCAAGGCAGCGACCCAAAACGACACCATGCACTCCTCTCTGAAATATGGCGACTATACTGACAGTTGCGAAAATGGAAAGCGAGTGTACAAGATCTGGGTTAGAACTCGAGGCGGGCGCAGCGAAAAGTCTAGATTACACAATTGGTTCGGGTGGGTCGCGCCCGGCGCTTTGCTCACGCACGCCTTGCCGGACGAGTTGTGATCACGCCAACCGAATTCTTATTCCGGAGTCTGCTTGCTCGGCTTGATCCGGTGTAGCGATGCGGCGGCGTCATCATGGGCACGCTCGAGATCGTATTGCGCCTGCAGCCCCATCCAGAACTCCGGCGTGCTGCCGAAATAGCGCGCGAGCCGCAGTGCCGTATCCGCCGTGACCGGCGTCTCCTCGCGGGCGAGCCGTTCGATCCGCCTGCGCGGCCGCCACAAGCCTGCGCCAGCGCGTAGGCGGAAAGCTTCATCGGCACGGAAACTCCTCGCGCAAAACTTCGCCGGGATGGATGCGGCTGCGACGGCTGCGGTTCAAATCGCGCCAGCCCTGCACTATGCGGGCTAATCGAGACTCGGCCAGCTTCGTCTGCTCACCAGCTCGGTGCTCGGATCACGACTTCCCGCCGACAACACCCAAGGTTTGCAGTTTTGGCAGATCGTTGCGCAACGTTGCCGCGCGCACCGTTTCGAGAACAAGGTCGAGGGTCTGTAGCGATCGTGCCTCCCGACGGGAGCCGAAGTCAGGTCGCGGAATGTAGAAGAGCTCTCCTTCATGAACGACCGACAGCGCAGCGCCATGCGGGCCGCCGAGGCCGCGCCTGACTTCGAAGAGCGGAAGAATGTCGAAAGTTGCTCTTCCCTCGAGGGTCGAATCTCCGATTATGACGAAAGGTTCGAACCGAGGGTCGATATAATTTTGCGCGGCGATGAGTTCACCCAGATAAGCAATCATCTCCAGGGCAGGCCGTTCTTCCGCCCGGATACAGCCGGGGGCCGGATGCTTTCTGTGGCAATAGTCGAGCCGCAGGCGCCGGATTTCGCCGACAATAATTGTGAAGCGCGCAAAATTGCAGAAAGTTCGCGCGCTGTTGTAGTAGAAATTCGGATCGGTTCTCAGGTCGTTCAAGCGCGTGGCGAGGTCACGGAAGTGACTGCCGCATCTGTCTGAATAGTCTGCGATGAGGGTTTCGAGCACGCTGCACAAATCACCTGGCTTTGAGATCTGACATTGTCGCTTTCGCTCCAAGTCGATCATTCTGATTTGATCTTCCGTGGGATTGAGCTTCTGAAGGTAGATGATTGGAAGTAGACCGCGCGGCCAGCGGGTAGTCTTGCAGAAGGTGTCAAGAATTCCCTCGGGCACTGGAGTGCGCATGGCAGCCATGAACTGGACATAGTTGAGATTGTCGAGCGTGAAGGTCGTGTACCCGGCACTTGCTTCCAGTTTTGGCGTGGCGCTGTAGGTGTCGAGGCCAATCGCACGCGAGAAATTGAATGCTCCGTCCACCGACGCGCTGAGGGGAGGACTTGCAAGAACCTGTCCCATTGCGGTGAAAGACATCGGGTAGTGCTGGCTCGCACGCACCGCATTCAGCAGAAGCT
>QIAI01000095.1 GCA_003224995.1 Acidobacteriota bacterium | reverse complement strand
CAAGTTGCGGACCAGGCCGTGACCCTGGTCCGCGATAATGGCAAGGTTTTGCCGCTGCAATCGGTGGGAACTCCTAAAGGCGGTCTGCCGTATATGACAACAGAGGAGACACGCAATCGTGTAGTTGTGATTGTCTTCTCCGACGATGTGCGAATGAGTTTCGGCCGTGTCTTCGAGCGCCAGGTGCGCAGTCGCGTGCCCGATGCCAACGTTATGTACGTGGATCCGCGGATCGCTGCAGCCATGACCGACGAGATGCTGAAGGCGGTCGACCAGGCCGAAGC
>QIAI01000094.1 GCA_003224995.1 Acidobacteriota bacterium | reverse complement strand
ATTTTCCAATGAAACCGTCTCGGAAATGAGCGCGGCGGAGGCGTTGTTTGGAGAAATTCCGATCCACGGCCATCTTCCGGTGAGTATTCCCAACGTGGCTCAGCGCGGGGCCGGCATCGAACGGCAGGCGCGAGTAGCCAGAGGAGAGGTTCAAGATGCGCATGTCAAAATTGCCGGTCGTTAGCTGCCTGCTCGCGCTTGCAAGTTTGCTGGTCATTGCAGGCTGCAGCATCAACGTCAAGAAAAACAAGAACGGGGAGGAGCAGAACGTCGACATCCAAACCCCGGTTGGCGGCATTCACGTCAACACCGATCAGAAGGGCTCGGACGGCAATAGCAATAAGGCTAACGTCAACATTTCATCGAGTCTGTTCGGCGTGAAAGTGGTGGCGGTCGAATTCCTCTCCGACGATCCTCCCGAGAAAATCGCCGCCTTCTATCGCGACCAGTTGAAACGCTACGGCGGCATTCTCGAATGCCACACCAAGAACAGTCATGGAGATGCCGGCGACGTCGATGTGAAGATCGGCAAGGACGGGAAGGACGAAGACGAAGAGGGTAACCGCCTGGCTTGCGAGGATAATGGAGGCTCCACACTGGAACTCAAAGTGGGCACCAAGGACAATCAGCACATCGTATCGATCTCGCCGCAGGACAAGGGCAAAGGCACGGATTTCGCGCTGGTCTACGTGCAGACGCGGGGCGAGAGTAAAGACACAATTTAAAAAAATGAGTAATTGGAGATTGCGTAATTTGGGGAATTGGAAGACGTCATAGGGCTGATCTGCTCAAGTTTGCCGAGGATCCAATTGCTAAACTTCCCAATGACTCAATGCAGTACTCGACTTCCCGGCTTTCTTGCCTGATCCGCCGCTCTACGGTACCTTGAATTTCGGTGGAACATTCCTGTCATAACTGTGGGGCCGCGGTAGAAGACGGCGTACCCTTTTGTAAAAATTGCGGCGCGCCCCAGATCCGCGTGTTGGGTGCCGACGCCGAGCCTTCCAGCGAACCTCAGCCCGCAAGTGCGCCGCAACTGCCGGAAGTTGCTGCGCCTCTGCCCGAACTCCCGGTCTTTCGAGCGCCAGTTCCGCCAGCGCACGGCGTGCAGTGGGCGCACGCGCTTCCCGGAGCAGCGCTGGCCGGAGCATTTTCGCTACTGGCCGCGGTCGTTCCCTACGCTGCGTATGGACCGGCTTTCATGCTGGGCGGAGCGCTCGCGGTGATCTTTCCGCCCGAGGGCGCACGCATTGGGGCCGCCAGCGGCGGATTCGGTTTCCTGTTTTTCGCTGTAGTAATGGTCGCAACCCTGGTGTACCGGCCCGATGAGTTGCGGCAGGCGATGCTCGACAAAGTCTCCCAGGCAGTCGCTCGCGGATATGATCCGCAGAAAGTCGATCAGATGCAGCAGGTCCTGAAGACGCCCGCCGGGCTGACGTCTCTGGTCGCCTTCGGATTGTTCATGCTGCTTCTGATTTTCGTGGCCGGCTCCAGTATCGGCGGCGCACTCTACGCGGCCTGGGTGCGTAAACGTTTAACTCCCTAGTTGGACTCTCTAGCATTGGCATCAGCGCGCGATGTGCTCCGCCCCTGGAATCGGAGGCGAGTCCGTTGGCTGCGACTGGCTGTTATCCTCGAAAGCATGCCGCGCGACGAAGAGACGGCGAGTGATCGGGCCCAAGTCGGCTTGTGCGCCAGTTGCCGTCACAGTCGCCAGATGACTTCTGACCGAGGCTCGGTGTTCTGGTTTTGCGAGCTTTCCGCAACCGACCCGCGTTTTCCCAAGTATCCGCGGCTGCCGGTTCTAAGCTGCGCCGGCTATGAGCACAAATCGAGCTAGCGGCTGGCTGCGATTCCGTTCGACAGGCCCCCCGATTCTTGCTCGCCGACGCTCTGGCGCGTATGATGCACGGTTCATGATTTCACAGGCCTGCACGCCGACCGCGTGTTCCAGTATGACTTCGCCTTCCACCATCCACCGCACCGCCTCACCCAAGATTCGGAAAGATCACGGAAGCGCACGGAAATGAACAAAGTTGCGCGCGGTTCATTACTTGGGATCGAGCAACTGGAGGCGGCGGAGATCCTGAAAATTCTGCAATTCGCGCGCCGCATGAACCTGCAAAAGCCGCGGCCGCTGTTGCGTGGCAAGCGGGTTATCCTTCTCTTCTACGAGCCTTCCACGCGAACCCGTTCTTCATTTGAAATTGCCGCCAAGTCGATGGGCGCCATGACTACGCTGGTGCAGTCGAGCGGCTCGAGCATCGAAAAGGGCGAGTCGCTGCTCGATACCGGCTACACCCTGCGGGCGGTGGGCGCGGATATGATCGTGATCCGCCATCCCCTGGCGGGAGCGCCCAACCTGATGGCGCAGCACCTCGACATTCCCATCGTCAATGCCGGCGATGGCATGCATGAGCACCCGTCGCAAGCTTTGCTCGATGCGTACACCATCCTGAAACATAAGAAGACGCTAAAAGGCTTGCGGGTGGCCATTGTGGGCGACATTTTTCACAGCCGGGTGGCACGCTCGGCCTGCCATCTGCTCACCAAGTTCGGCGCAAAAATCACGCTATGCGGTCCGCCGGAGTTTGTGCCCGAAGTGACGGCAACGCTGGCGCTCGGACTCACCGTCACCCGCATGGAAGAAGCGTTGCGCGGTGCTGACGTGATCACGCTGTTGCGCGTGCAGAAAGAGCGACTCGCCGGCACGAAATTGCGGCTGGAAGACTACATTGCCCACTACCAGATGACCACGCAACGCCTCAAGCTCGCCAAGCGCGATGCCATCGTGATGCATCCCGGACCGATCATTCGCGGCCTGGAGCTTACCGCAGATGTGGCGGATGGCCCTCAGTCCGTCATTGTGGACGAAGTCCGCAATGGCGTGCCAACGCGCATGGCAATCCTGGCCCGGGCAGGAGGAAGGAGAATTTAGACTCTTGGGGTTGAGGATATGTCGATTCCGAGTTCCCGCTCCGCTACCACTCAAACTTGTCATCCTGAGCGAAGCGAAGGACCTGTTTTTGCGGGTTGCTTCACTAGAAATGATTTTGAAGAAAGCATTGGAGCGAAGAAGGTTAGAGGTTATTAGAGGTTAGAGGTTATTAGAGGTTAGAGGTTATTAGAGGTTAGAGGTTAGAGGTTAGAGCTAAAAGCTAAAAGTCTAGAGCTAAAAGCTTAGAGCTAAAAGCTCAGAGCCAGAGCCGAAAGCCTAGAGCCGGACTTTCCATGGCACACGCTAAATCCAAACCCGCGTCTCTATTGATCAAAGGCGGACACGTCATCGATCCGGCGAACAAGATCGACGCAGTCATGGACGTCTTGCTGCGCGATGGGGGTGTGGCCGAGGTGGCCGCCCCCAACAAGATTCGTGCCAGCGCAGACGAGAAGTTTGACGCGCGGGGCTTGATTGTGGCCCCTGGATTGATTGACTTGCATGTCCATTTACGCGAACCGGGGCAGGCTTACCCCAACACGACCCCGGTCATCGATTCCCAGGAATGGGTCAACTGGTTGCTTCAGCCAGAACGCGGAGCGGTGGTGAATGTTTTTCCGGTGGCGGCCGCCACACATGCCAGCAAAGGTGCAGTGCTCACCGATTTTCGCGGGCTACAACGGGCCGGAGCGGTGGCGGTGACTGATGATGGCCGCCCGATTCTCGACAATGACATCATGCGGGAGTGCCTGCGCCTGAGCGGGGAACTGAGCATCCCCGTGGTGCAGCACGCGGAAGATACTCGGCTGACCGAAAATTCCCCGATGAATGATGGGCCGACTTCATTCCGCCTGGGCCTGCGCGGCTGGAACGTTTCGGCGGAAGCAGGCATTGTGGACCGCGATGTCCAGTTGGCGCAGCAGATTCCGAATGCGCGCTTGCATGTGGCCCATCTTTCCGCCGCCGATTCGTTGAAGGCAGTGCGGCGTGGGAAGCGCAACCGGGCCCGCGTGACCTGCGAAGTCACGCCCCATCATTTCACCCTGAGTGACGAGGCGGTGGGAGACTACGATACCAATTGCAAGATGAATCCACCGCTACGCTCGAAGCCAGATATCGAGTCTCTGGTGGCGGCGCTGGCCGACGGAACCGTGGATGCAATCGCCACCGACCATGCCCCGCATGCCAGCCACGAGAAGGACGTCGAGTTCGAGCGCGCCGCTTTTGGGATTACCGGACTGGAGACGGCGCTCGGGTTGGCGATCACCAAATTACATCGCGAGCATCACATTCCGCTGATAAGAATCGTGGAGTTGTTCACCAGCGGGCCGGCGCGGGTATTTGAGCTGCGCGGACGCGGATCGTTAGCCCGCGGTAGTCATGCGGATGTCACGATCTTTGATCCCAACAAGCGGTGGACGTTTGATGTATCGAAATCGCGGTCATTATCGCGCAATTCGCCGTTCGATGGGCGGCAGCTGACGGGCAAAGTGATGGCGACGATTGTCGGCGGGCGGGTGGTGTATCGCGAAGAGTAATCGCTGCATTCCCGAACAAGCTCCCGGCGCGAGTGCAGCGAAGGACCTGCTCTCCCGTCTGGAGGAAGCCGCCCTCGTACTTTGCGCGCACCCGACTAGCCGCGATCGATGCCTACCCTCGCTCCATCCGAAAGTCATAGCAGCCCGCCTCCGTGTCGCGCACGTGCAGATACTTCACGTTCTCGCGCTGTAGCAGCCGCGCGATCACCGCTTCCACTTTTCCATCTTCAACATAGTCCTCGCTGAGCACTCGACGTCCATCGCCATACGCAACCACGGTCAAGCGATGAGTCCGGAGATCCTCAGGAAACAAATCCCTCTGGCCAGGAAATCTTTCGCACTCTTCCTGATGAATGAAGATCGGTCCCGGCAAGGGCAACGGCTCAATTCCGTGAAACGGATCGTAGGTGAACAGGATCCTGCGGTCCTTGCCCACTTCAAAATCACGTAAACAATGGCGGCAGGGTCCATAGCCGGTGGCCACCTCCGCATGAGCCGGATGTCCGTAGCCCGGGGAACGCATGCTCGATCGAACCATTTCGGCAACCTTGGTGGGAATAGCGGCAACGCGAAAAGACGGTGACATACATAGCCTCGACTTGAAGAATCGCGATCTCGACTAGATTGTCATTCTTGGCGAAGCCGCGCTATCCGCGGCTTGCGCTCAAACTCAATTCTGTTGGGACGCTGCGGGAGTCTCTAGGCCGCCGCCAATCCGGGGGCAGCCTCTCCACTGGCGAAGAGTGCTACCAGCACTTATCCGGGTCCACCCGTATTAAGATTGAATTGTAGATCTGCGTCCATCTGCGAAATCTGCGGCCGACGAAATCTGCGGCCAAGCGCGTGAGGTCTTGAATGCCAACTGCCACCCGCACCAATCCTCTCTCTTATCTCACCGACCAGCTCAACGAACTGAAATCCAAAGGCACGCATTTCAAGCTTCGCGTGCTTGAAGACGAGCAGGCGCCGGAGTGCACTTTCGACGGCAAGCGGGTCATCAACCTGGCCTCGAATAACTATCTCGGCCTGACCACGCATCCCAAGCTGCGCGAAGCCGCCCTCGAGGCCACGCGCAAGTACGGGGTCGGATCCGGTGCGGTACGCACCATTGCGGGCACCATGAAGATCCACATGGAGCTGGAAGAAAAAATCGCCCGCTTCAAGAATGTCGAAGCCTGCGTCGTTTTCCAGTCAGGCTTCGCGGCCAACGCGGGAACCGTGTCGGCGGTCCTGGGCAAGGAAGATTTCATCATTTCCGATCAGCTGAACCACGCTTCCATCATCGACGGCGCCCGCCTCTCGCGCGCAAAAATCCTCGTCTTCAACCACAAAGATCTTGCCCATGCCGAACAACAACTGGCCAGTGTTCAAGACCAGCCCGGCCGTAAGCTGCTTATCACCGACGGCGTCTTCTCCATGGATGGCGATATCGGCCCGCTCCCCGGCCTCTGCGACCTCGCCGAAAAATACGGGGCCATTATGATGGTTGATGATGCCCACGCGTCCGGAGTCCTCGGCCGCAACGGACGCGGTACCATCGATCATTTTCACCAGCACGGCCGTGTCGACATCCAGGTGGGAACGTTATCGAAAGCCATCGGCGCGCTCGGCGGCTACGTCTGCGGCACGCGCGACCTCATCGATTACCTCTACCACCGCGCCCGGCCCTTCCTGTTTTCGACCTCGCATCCACCCTCCGTCGCGGCCACCTGCATTGCCGCCTTTGATGTTCTCGAGCAAGAGCCCGAGCGTATCGACAAGCTTTGGGAAAACACCCGCTTCTGGAAAAAAGAGCTGGGCCTCCTGGGCTTCGACATCGGCGGCAAAACCACGCCCGCCAGCGAAACGCCCATTACCCCAATCATCCTTGGAGATGGCGCCCGCACCATGGAATTCTCTCGCGAGCTGTTTCAGGAAGGAGTGCTGGGCACCGGCATCGCGTTTCCCACCGTCCCCGAAGGCAAAGCCCGGGTGCGCACCATCATGACCTCCGGGCACACCCAGCAAGAACTTCAGCGAGCCCTGGAAGTGTTGCAGAAAGTCGGGAAACAGATGGGAATTCTGGGATAGCGGAAAGCAGGTCGTTCGCTTCG
>QIAI01000093.1 GCA_003224995.1 Acidobacteriota bacterium | reverse complement strand
CGCAGAAATCCACCGACTTCTATCCCAAGCTGCTCAGCGGCCTCACCATCTACGCCCTCGACTAGCATCGTCGCCAAACGCCTGGCATTCCGAGAGGCGCCAGCCGAAGCTAGGCGATGGGTTCCCGAATAACAAACCATCTCTCGCCTCGGTGAACGAGTGAGACAAAGCACAACAGCCCACGGATAGATCGCTTCCTACCTTCAAATTCGTATTGACAACAACACCACACAACAGATAAGTTTCCCGCGCTGTAGGACCTGCCCCTGACTCAGTAATAGCGAGGCATTTCCCCGTAACGCGCCCCTTCTTCCTGACCTCCCTGAGCCAACGGCGAACTACGCACGGGTCTGTTCCCTGAGCTTGGTTTGAAAACGTCTTGCAAAAATCAGTTTGCAACTTCAGACACGCATGGAGGCTGTCCGATGAAGAGACAGGTGGGATTTCTGCTGGTTGCGTTGGCCTTGTTGCTTTCTCCGCTTTACTCGCAGGCGCAATTCGCGCCCGTGGGGAGTTTGGACTGCAACGGCTTGAGCAAAATTCAAAAGCCGCTTCGCGCGCACGACGTCTGCGCCGACTTTCGCACCGAGGAAGGTCGCGGGGAAGACAATGGCGTATACATTGGTCACGACGAGCCCAGCGTCGATTACCTCTCCTCGGCCCCTCGCTCGGGCAACAATATGCAGTGGGAAGTTACCCTGCCCCGCGAACGACCGCTGCCCGCAACGCAGAGCTTTGAAAACTACCTTGCCTTCTGGTTTGGCATGGCTCTTTGCGACCCTAACTCCTATCCCAGGGGAACATGCATTCCAGATAGCGACAAGAATGACCCCAACAAGGCCGGATCAGCTTTCCTGGAAATGCAGTTCTACCCTCCCGGCTTTTCTCCTTTCATCACCCAGATCAGCTGCGACCTGACCCACTGGTGTGCCTCGCTGCACATCAACAGTCTCGAGGTAATGGACAATGGCCAGTTGAATCCCAATTGCGCGGAGACAACGAACTTTGCGTTCATTCAGCGGAACGGGATCCCCACCGGTCCCGCTGGTCCAACTAACGCCACGGTGGCGAGCTACACACCCAACCGCCAGACTTTGCTGATGAATCAGGGTGATCGTCTACGCGTCACGTTGAAAGATACGCCAGATGGTTTGATGACTCGCATTGAGGACCTGAGCACGGGACAGTCCGGATTCATGGTCTCCAGCGCGAAGAATGGATATCAAACTCTGAATCCCAACACTTGCGTGGGAAAGACCTTTAACTTCCATCCCGAATACGCGACCGCCAAGTACGGAAATTTTGTACCCTGGGCTGCGTTGCAGGCGAACATCACTTTTGATGTCGAAATCGGGCACTTCACCCCCGGTGTCCATGGTGATAACGATGCCGACGACGGGCCGTGTTTCCCCGGACCAACCGTTCCCGGCTGCATCAACTTCAATCAAGGAGGGGACATCGATTTTGATGGCACCTCGTACCTGGTCGACTGGCCAGATGGTACGCGGAACAATGCCACCTCATTGGCCGTCCGTGGACCGCTTAGCGTAAACCATGAGGGCGAGTACTCGCGCTCGTACCGTCAGGTCCAGTTTGAGACCGAGGTGGCGGCGTCGGAGACTACCTGCATGCCCGATGGCTCAGGCTGCGTGGTACCCCCTGTGGGTGCGGTGTTCTATCCCTACTACTCAGTCTTTCACGGTGGAGAACAGTGTTCGTTGATGTTCGGAAATCTCAGCGGTCCGGGCTTCGAAAATTTCGGCGGCGATGCTCAGTACGGCACCCCGAATCTACCTTGGTTCTTTGCGACTCTCAGCAGTGGACCTGTGCGCAACCCCTGCATCCCCGACGACTAGGGGAAGGAAGCGCACGATAAGCGGATACTTTGGGTGGCCCGGTTGAATGCGGCTGAGAGGCCTGCTACCGGACCGCCCGATTTTGCTTTGCGGTCTCCGCTCCTCGCGAAATCCTCCAAAGTAGGCAGTCTCGGTAACGCTTAGTCGGTTGCGTTTACTCGGTCTTCTCGCGCCCCGCTCCGAGCGCTATCTTGCGAGCGCAAGGCGCACGGTCCCGAGTTTTTGCCCACCCGTTGTAAAATATACGTTTATCTATTCGCCTTATTACTGCGCCTATGCCCCAGGAAGATAAAACCGCGGTGCGCGACGAGCGTTACAACCCCGAGCAGGTTGAAACCAAGTGGTCCGCGCAATGGCAGCAGGATCCCCTGCTGTACGCCGCCGAAACCAACTCCACCAAGCCCAAGTACTACGTCCTTGAGATGCTTCCTTACCCTTCGGGGGCGTTGCACATGGGCCACGTGCGCAACTACGCCATCGGCGATGCCCTCGCCCGCTATATGTGGATGAACGGCTACAACGTTCTGCATCCCATGGGCTGGGACTCCTTCGGCCTGCCCGCCGAAAACGCTGCCATCAAAAACAACACGCCGCCTCGCGAGTGGACCCTCGCCAACATCGCCAATATGAAGGCGCAGATGAAGCGGCTCGGCTTCGCCTACGACTGGTCGCGCGAAGTCACCACCTGCTTGCCGGATTACTACCGCTGGAACCAGTGGTTCTTCCTCAAGCTCTTCGAACAGGGCCTCGCCTATCGCAAGAAGAGCAAAGTGAACTGGTGCCCCAAGTGCGCCACCGTCCTCGCTAATGAGCAGGTGGTTGGAGGCTATTGCTGGCGCCATGAGGACACGCTGGTCGAGCAGCGCGAACTCGAGCAGTGGTTCCTGCGCACGACGAAATACTCCGAGGAGTTGCTCC
>QIAI01000092.1:3074-4063 GCA_003224995.1 Acidobacteriota bacterium | reverse complement strand
ACGCGCAAGCCCTTGATCGGCGCAGTCGCATCGAAGTCTAGGTGACTCGGCACGCTGGCAACGTCGCCCGGATCTGGCCCCGAGATGGCGCGCAATACCAGCATCGCGTCTTCAACATGACGAGTCATGGGGCCCAGTTTGTCGAGAGTCCAACACAGCGTCATGGCCCCGGTCCGCGGCACGCGTCCATAGGTGGGGCGCAGGCCTGTAATTCCACAGCGCATGCTGGGTCCGATGATGCTGCCGCCGGTCTCGCTGCCAATCGAAAAGCCGACCAGTCCGGCTGAAGTTGCCGCACCGGGACCCGCGCTCGAACCACCCGAGCCCTCAGCTTCCGGCAACCAGGGATTCATGGTCTGCCCGCCAAACCAGATGTCATTGAGGGCGAGCGCGCCCAAGCTAAGCTTGGCGACCAGAACAGCGCCGGCGGCGTGAAGACGCTGCACAACGGCGGCATCCAGGGCAGGCACGCGATCACGAAAAGGTTCAGCACCGTAGGTCGTCGGAATGCCGGCGGTGTCGAGCAAATCCTTGCCTCCCCAGGGAATGCCATGCAGCGGACCGCGATAATGGCCCCCTGCGATTTCCGCGTCGGCTTGTTTTGCCTGCTTGAGGGCCAGTTCGCGAGTGAGAGTAATGACGCAATGGAGCTTGGGATCGAAATGCTGGAGCCGATCGAGGTAGATGTTGGTCAGCCGCTCGGAAGTGAGCTTGCGGTGCTCGATCCATTGCGAGAGCTGGGTCACGGAGGCGAAGGCGATGTCTTCGTCACGACTGGGCAGAGGACCGGCATCGATGCGGCTGCGAATGAAACGGTCTGGCTGGGGGCGCAGCTGGAGTCCGGGGAGAACGGGATCCCAGCGTGAGGCCGGGGCGAGGGTGGGTTCGAGGTCGAGTTTGCGCGGACCAGTGCGTCGCTCGTAAAGCGATGCCATGGTGCGACGCCAGCTGCCGGCCGCCATGGTGCGCTCGTCCTCGGTCATCTGCAC
>QIAI01000092.1:0-3063 GCA_003224995.1 Acidobacteriota bacterium | reverse complement strand
CTTCGGGACCCACGGCGGGGCCGGTCCCGAATGCCGGAGGCTCGCCGGGGGGCAGGTTACTTACAGTCTGGGCAGAACTGTTGCTGGCCACGGCGGCGCCGAGTAGCCCGAGAGACGTGGTGGCCAGAAATTTCCGGCGCGAGTTCGACATGAATCCTCCAACCGCAATTAGACGAGGCGCCGGCCATTGCGTCACTGGCCGGGCTTGAGAAAGTACCACGCGCAGCGAAACAGCTTGTCAGCAACTCGTTTTCGTTCAAATCCTGCGCTTGACAGATGGCAGCGGGGAAGTAATCCTATACGCTTTTCGCTTGGCAGAAATTGGCTGCAGGAATGGCTTTCCCGCGGCCGAGGTTCGGGAAGGAATATCGCTTGAGAGTTCGGGTCTTTTATCACGACAAATGCTTCGATGGGGCATCTTCGGCGGCGCTGTTCTCGCGCTTTTATCGGGAGCGTATCCGCAACGACGTGCAATTCGAGTTCACCGGCTTGTTGCATCGCGCCGGGGCACTCTTCGACGAAAAACAATTTGACGGCGAGGAGAATGCCATCGTCGATTTCAAATACTCCAGTTCGCCCAAAATTACCTGGTGGTTCGATCATCACGAGAGCGCCTTCCTGAGTCCGGAAGACGCGGCTCACTTCGAGCAGGATCAGGGAAATCGCAAGTTTTACGATCCCGATTTCAAGTCGTGCACCAGCTTTATTGCGATGATTGCCGAGCAGCGCTTCGGGTTCAATGCCGCCAGCGTGGCCGACCTGGTGCATTGGACCGACATCATTGATGGCGCCCTGTACGAAGATGCGAAGACGGCGGTGGAGATGAAGGCGCCCGCCATGAAGTTGACGATGGTGATCGAATCCGCGCCCGATTCGAATTTTGTTCCGCAGTTGATCCCCTTGCTCGCCTCAAAATCTTTGGCGGAGATTCTGGAAGCGCCGTTTGTCGCACCGTTGCTGCCCCCGCTTTTAAAGCGACACGAGTTGTCGATCGGGATTTTGAAGGAGCGGACCGAGTGCAAGGACGCTACCATTTTCTTCGATGTGACGGATCAGGAGCTTGAGGGATACAACAAGTTCGTGCCCTACTATCTACATCCGGAAAGTATCTATAGTGTTGGTTTAAGTAAAAGCAGCTTCCGGGTGAAGGTATCGGTCGGATCAAATCCCTGGGCGCCGAGCGAGCCCACGGTGAATCTGGCAAAGGTTTGCGAGCGCTGGGGCGGTGGCGGCCACGCACGGGTGGGGGCGATTTCCTTCGACGTGACCCAGCACGAGGAAGCGCGGCGCGCGGCCTTCGAAATCGTGAACGAGTTGAGAGCAAGCGTTCGTGCGAAAGCAGGTTAATTAGCTAGGGGTTCTCCTGCGCTCAGGCACGCACCCGCGTCACCATTCTCGGAATACCGAATGTTAGCTGATTCGTCCGAACAGAAGGCGCGCATCTCCGTTCCGGTGTTCTCTGGGATAGCCAGAATTTGAAAGTGATCGACTGGGCTGCCTGTGCAATCCTCAAGCGAGAAAACGTATCCATCAAGTTTGCCACTCGCCAGTCCCGCGTCAATCAACATGGCCGCATTCGGCGTGGGTTCATCTTGCCCGGATCCGCCCAGATCCGCCAACGAGCATGTGAATCCCACCTCCGGGAATGAGGCTGTATAGCTTACTTCCGCTGTCGACAATGTCCGTAGCCGGCCCAACGCCGCCGTTTCAATCGTCTCCACACCTTCTGGACGCAGACGACTGCCTAGAGCGTCCAGAAACGTCCGGTCGCCGATGGGTACGTGCAGATCGACGGCGATATCACTGAGGCGCCACACGCCTGCTTCGAACTCCATCGTGCAGGTTATTTTGGGCACGACCGGCAGACTGTGCAGCTTTCCGGAATGATAAACGTGAGGCGATAGGTGTATTTCATCCTCATCCACTCCCTCGTACTCGCTGTCCACTGCGACTTCGATCGTTCGCTGCGCGTACGGATCTTCTGAGCGCACGAGGATGGGCCCTGTATCGAATGTTTCGATCTTCCTGCCAGGCATCTGAAGCTGGCCAAGCGTTTGGGAGAATTCCTGCAGTGGCAAGACGTTGACGTTCTTTTTGACGAGCACTTGTGCATCCGTGGGAAGATGCTTGAGAAACTGGGCTGGACTTAGCCCGAAAAACATTTCCAGCAGAGCTTGGCGTGCGGTCTGAGGTGGCGGATCTACGTGAAGGATCGCAGCCGTTTGTCCACGCAATCCCAAGGGTAGCAAAGAATAAAGCGCCAGAGCGATCGCGTAGCGGCCGTGCATCTGTTTCCTCCCACCCTTGCGCGGATTTAAAACGCGCGACGTTACTATGATCAGACACGGGGGAGTCCTTGCCAGTTCCCGCTTTTGTTCCGTGAGGGGAGATAGAGGTCGCCCAGACGTTTCTGTATACCTGCTAAAGTGCGGATTCTCTTTCAAATGAAAGAACGATGATGACATCGGAATTAAACCAAGTCGTCGATGCGACCGTATTGCGAGCGGAGAGTCTGGGCCGCAGTGTGCCCGGCAAGCTGCTGGTTGACGGCGCGACCTTTGAAGTTCGTAAGGGCGAGACCTTGGCCATCGTGGGCCCGAGCGGGTCTGGGAAGTCGTCGCTGCTGCGCCTGATGAACCGCCTCGATGAACCCACCAGCGGCACGGTTTACTTGGACGGCGTCGATTATCGCCAGATAGCTCCTCGAGAATTGCGGCGCCGGGTCGGGATGGTGTTGCAGCGGCCGTTTCTTTTTGCGGGCAGCGTGGCCGACAATCTGCAATTTGGACCGCGCCAGCGTGGCGAGGAACTCTCTCCGGCCGCGGTGGAGGAGTTGCTTTCCGGAGTTGGACTGGCAAGTTTTGCAGCCCGTGATGTGTCGAACCTCTCCGGGGGCGAGGCGCAACGGGTTTCTTTCGCGCGCGCCCTGGCGAACTCTCCGGAAGCCCTGCTGCTCGATGAACCCACTTCGGCGCTCGACGATGCGGCCAAACGGGACGTTGAAACTCTTATTCAGAAAATCGGTCGCGAGCGCGACATCGCGTGCATCCTGGTGACGCACGA
>QIAI01000091.1:1915-5012 GCA_003224995.1 Acidobacteriota bacterium | reverse complement strand
CTCCGGCAGGAAGCGGCGATCGCTCGCCCGGATCAGCTTCCAAATCGTAGAGACGTTCCTGCACTGGATCGAAATTGATCATCAACTTAAAACGCGCCTCGCGCACCGCCAGCACACGATGGCCCAGGCGATTTTCCCGCCGAAAAGGATTGGTGCACCCTGCCACGGATTCAGAAATCGCTGCGCCGTCCCATTGCGTTCCCTCCCGCACTTCTGGCCAGAACGAACGTCCCTGGAATGAATCCGCAACGTCGGTACCGGCTGCTTCCAGCAGCGTGGGCGCCAAATGCAGATGACTGAAGGGCGACTTCGACACAGCTTTAGGTGCCGTCTCCGGCACTCGTACGAGAAGCGGAACGTGTGACAACTCCTCGTTCAAACGATCGGGAGGATGGTATCGGCCGCCGTGATCCAGAAATTCTTCCCCATGATCGGCCGTGAAGGCGAAGACGCATTTCTCCCATTTCTTCAATTCCTGAAGGCCGTCGGCCAGTCGCGCCATTTGCATATCGACCCAGCGAATGCCGGCATCGTACAGGCGCACGATCGGATCACGGTGCCCCGCCAGGCGGCTCGGCGCGAGATTTCCCCGGTTCCAATAAGAATTGAGATATCGCGCACGAAACGCTGTCATCCCCTCTTCCCTCATCGCTTGCAGGGCAGCCTCGGTGGGGTAGTAAGGCGAATGAGGATCCATGAGATGCAGCCATAAAAAAAAGGGTTCCTCCCCGACGCCGTTCAGCCAGGCAAGCGCCTCGTTCACAATGACGTCTGCAGCCGGAAATCTCCGTTGCTCATCGAGCGATGCTGCCTTCGGGGTTGCCCATCTCTGGCAATATTGAAAATACAACTCGTCGTAGACTGATCCCAAGACGCCAATGCGATGACTGTAGCGGTCGAGCCGGCGATTGACTGCGCTCATCCATCCACCATTGCGGGGAGATTGGGACAGCCCATCTGTGAGCGGACCGGTCTCTGCGCCCAGATGGTCTTCGAACCGGTCAAAGCCCTGATCGTAGCCAAAGCGCCTGGAAAGATATGGATTGCCGGCGCAAAAAGCGGCGGTCGCGTAGCCAGCCTTCTTCAAAAATGAGGCCAGCGTGATCTCTCCGGGAGCCAGCCCGAGTTGATCTCTTCCCAGTGCGAACGGGAAACGTGATGCCAAAATTGTGGGAAACGAAAAATAAGTGGGCGCACCCCCGGTAACGGCGGCAGGAAAAACGAAACTCTTCGCAGCCAACTGATCCAGAAACGGCGTGGTCGCACGCTCGTATCCCATAAAGCCTGCGTGGTCGGCGCGCATACAATCCACCGTCACCAGCAAAATCGATTTCTGATTTGCCGTCATCAGGCTTCAGCTCTTCGCTACAGTCCCACGGGCAAAACTCCGCTTCGTCATTCCCACCGCCACTGGCTTCGAATCGGCCATGTAGCAGCCGGTCTGTACGAGGTCGTAAACATCCCCATCGTGAAGATACAAGAGATCAGGATGCTTCGCCTCGAGTGCCGTCAGAAACTCATCCAGCAGTTCGAGAGTTCGAGAACGAAAATCTTTGACGGAGGAATGGAAATTGATGGAGTGAATGGAGACAATCGCCGGGACGCCGCGGGCAAAACTGTCCTCGACAGCATGCATGCTCCGCTCGACCGTCAAGTCTTGCGAGAGGGCCGGCTCGAAATCGAGGGTTCGATACAGATGGAGGAGTCCGAACTCATCCAGGTGCGGTGGAGTCAGCGTGCCGATGCCATTTTGTGCGACATGCACGCCGAAATGCGCCCACGCTTTATGCGTGTCGGCGTTCGCGCGATAACCTGGCGCGCAGGCGGAGCGTGGCAGGGTTGAAAAGAACTTCGCAAAATAGCCCACCGCCGCTCCAATCGCGTTGGCCTGCAACTCTTCCGAAAGAAAGCGCTCGTCCTGCGCTTGTGATGGATCCCAATATTCGTATCCCACCCAAGGCATGCGCCAGTGAATATAAGGCGTACCTGCCTTCCAAAGGGAGCGTAGCAGCGCACTGCGTTCCGTCTCGGCGAGCAGTTGGCGCTCGACCGCGGGCAAGCAGAAGTGCGAGAGTCCGTGTAGCGCCGGCCAGAAAACGCCTTCCTCCACGCCCTCTCTATAGGCTTCGAAGAGACGGGGCCGGAGCCAGCCGTCCGGCAGTCCATCAGGCAGCGAACGCCAGAGCACCTCACGGAAAGCAGCATCGGCCATCTTGCGGAAATCAAGATTGCCGGTCAGGAAATTCATTCCGAGACAAGGGGTCCTGCCGCTCGCGTCGCGATGGCGCTTGAGAAGCTGGCTGAGGGCAGCGACGTCCTCGGCGGTTTCCAGCGTGTAAAAATCGTAAGGCTTTTCTCCGAGGCTCAGCCCCGCAGCCTGCAACTCTTCCAATCCTTCATGATCGCGTAACCCCACTCGTCCCCAATCGTCACTCTGGAATAAAACCAACGGACGGTCGAAGAAAAAACCATGCCTGGGAAGCAGGGTTCGTGCGCGCTGCCACAGCCTATGCGCCATGCTCAACATCGAGTCGCAGAGCTTTTCCGGATGACAACAAATTCACAGCCTCCCTCGCGGACACTGCCATACCATAGAATCAATTGTAAAAAGACATCGCCCAGCAGTGGCAAATTCGTAAGCATACTGATGCATCGCGTGGCGCGCGCTGCAAAAGAGCCTTCAGCCCTTTTCTTGAGAAACTGCTCACGATGAAGATCGAGCGCTGTATAGTCCGGTCCGAGAGCTTCTACTAGTTTTTGCAAGCGACGATTCGTCGTGTAGCTGATCTGATCGAGCATCACAGCTCTCCGGCGCCGTACACCGAGATAAATCTTGCCCAGCGCCTTCGGCATCAGCGGGAGCCAGAAAATCTTGTAATGCGGCTCGTAGAACCGTAAGTAATTTGGACAGGCAACGTAGAGCACCCCGCCCGGCTTAAGAACCCGGGTTGCTTCGGCGAGCACTCTCGCCTGATCGGAGACATGTTCGATCACCTGATTCATCACGACCAGATCAAAGCTGCCATCCGCGAACGGTAGGTTCTCTCCAGTGGCAGCCGCAAACACAGGCTCGGCGATCCGTCGCCGCGCAACCTGA
>QIAI01000091.1:0-1888 GCA_003224995.1 Acidobacteriota bacterium | reverse complement strand
CGAAGCAATTGAGACCCTTCCTTCTGCATGCGACCACAAAACTCCATACTCCGGATCCCAGGTCGAGCACCTTCGAATCTGCGGCAAGACGAATGTAGGGCGAAACTTTGCTCAGCAACCCGTCGACTTCGCACCGAAGCAGATCCTCAACGACTCTGTCTTGGAACTCGGGAAGCTGAATGCCTTCCCAATTTTCCCGGCGATAGCGGGTCAGCAGCTCGCGGATCTCGGGCTCAGAAAGCACTTGAACATCACTTGTGCCCGAGATACTCATTTGATGGCAAAGGCACTGAAATTAGCGGCAAACTGGTCATTGGTTGTCGGGACCGCCCAGGCGAAACCCATTGCAGATAGGTTTAGTACCGGGATTACGGTCCAGCGCACAAGCGTAGCCAGGATGGATGGTCTGGCGAAGCAGGCGATCCACAGCGCAACGGTGCGAAACAATCCATGAATACTCGACCCTTCGCTGCGTATCTCTACACTTCGGAAGGCGCTCAGCAGGAGTCCGACACTGGCCGGAGTAAACCGCCATAAATCCTGTTCCGAATCTGCTGGGAACATCGCGGGTACACTCAGCAAGAACGTTCCTCCGGGCTTCAAGACACGATGAATCTCTTTTATCGCCTCTCGCAATTCAGGTACGTACTCTAGCACCTGAGTACACAGCACCACGTCAAACTGGTTCTCCTTCAAGGGCAGGTGCTCACCGGTCGCGACGACCTGCACTATGGGAGTTGGCCGAAGATCAACGGCAAGATATCGACCCAACCGCCCATCCAGCAAAGTCCGATACGGTTGGATTCGCCCCCCCACATCCAGCACCTCCAAATTCGCCCCTGGAATGCGCGAAAGCCAAGCGCTGAATAGCTTACGCCGCTCCGTCAGCACGAGCCAATTTGGATTAGAAAGCGATGGATACAGTCGCTCTCTCCCCTCACTCCCAGTCTCCTCCAGAGTCTCACCAGCGCCCATGAATGATTTACAACGTCGTCCGCAGCGTCAAATGTAGCCCAATTCCCGCAAGCGTTCTTCCACGATTTTTTGTTCTGCTTCATCGAGACGAGCCGCGGAATCTTCCAACAAATCCTTTAGAACGAATGTTAGCAATTCTTCGAGGTTGCTAAAGCGTGGAGCAAACTTCTGTTCCGCCGCTGCGCACAAATTCTCCGGCAGTTTCAGTTGCCTGATCTCTGTCATACAGCCGCCACCGTTGTACTCCCAAAAAGATTGCGCACCCTGGTCCACACAGCGTTCACAATTAAGCGGTCGCCTTCGTCCAACCCTACCATCGCCGAGATCCCGATCAGGACCACGTAGCTGAATACTGCACTCACAATGATAATCGCCCACTGAGGATGCAGTGACACTGTCAGCCAGCGCAACGAGACAGCCGCCGCCATGCTGGCAATCACCGCCGGGAGAAGATGAAGGTAGCGCCGATTGTAAGCGGACATACCGAGAGCGCCGCGAACCTCAAGCAAGAACCAGAGATTGCTCACGATCGCAGTAACGACCGTAGACAAGGCTGCGCCCAGGATTCCAAGCGGCGGGATGAGCAACACATTCAGCAAGACCATGGTCAGAGTCATGACTGCCTGCACCTTGATCAAACGATTTTGGTTCCCGGACATGAGCAGCAAATAACCAACGGGGCCGGTGCCGCAGTTTATCAATTGGCCGGCAGTCCCAAGGACCAAAACAATCCAGCCCGCTTCAAAATCCTGGCCGAAAATTCGCATCAGTGGTTTCGAGAACACCATGACTACAGTGGCCAAAGGCAGAGTGAAGGCAAGAATCCATTTTGTCAAAGTCTGAAACAGGCGCCCTAGCAGTTCGTGCTCGCCGCGCGCGTGCAAATCGGCGATCGTCGGAGAAAAGATCTGAT
>QIAI01000090.1 GCA_003224995.1 Acidobacteriota bacterium | reverse complement strand
GTGCGGATCCACCGTCACCAGCATGCGCGAGAACTCCGGACGCCGCTTCTCGCACCACACTCTACCGAACCCCAGAAAGAAGCGCTGCTCCGGCGTGTAGCCATCGATCTTCTCCGCGGCCTTGCCGGTTTTGTCCTCCGCGATCAATTGCTCCAGGGCTGCCAGCGCAACCCGCGCGCCGCCATTGTCGGCTGTGTTCTCGCCGAGGGTCAGCTTGCCATTGAGTTTCAGATCATCCACGGCCACGAAGTTGCCATACTCATTCGCCACGCAGTCGGCCCGCTTTTCAAATTCCTTGCCATCTTGCCCCGTCCACCAATCCCGCAGATTCCCCTGGGGATCGTACTTGCGGCCCTGATCATCGAAGCCATGCGTCAGTTCGTGGCCGATCACCACCCCGATTCCACCCAGGTTGATGGCGTCGTCCATCTTTTTATCGAAAAACGGCGGCTGCAGAATTCCCGCCGGGAACACGATTTCATTTCGCGATCCGTTGTAGTACGCATTCACCGTCGGCGGCGTGATGCCCCACTCTTTGCGATCGAGGGGCTTGCCAATCTTTGCAATCTGACGGTTCGACTCGAATTCGTTCGCCCGCAAGAAATTCCCCAGCAGGTCGCCAGGTTCGACTTTCAACGCGCTGTAGTCGCGCCAAACGTCCGGATACCCAATCTTGTTGCGAATCGCCTCCAGCTTGATTTTCGCCTGCTTCTTGGTGTCGTCACTCATCCAGGGCAGAGTTCGAATGTCCTGATCCAGCGATTTTTCCAGCGCGTCTACCATCTTCAACATGCGCTGCTTGCCTTCGGGTCCGAAAGTTTCGTCCGCATACTTCTGGCCGAGAGCCTCGCCCATCGCGCCGTCGGTCGCATCGACGCAGCGTTTCCAGCGCGCCTGGATCTCGGATTGCCCAGTCAGTTGCTGCTGCATTTTGAAGTTGGCATCGACAAATGGTTTCGAAAGCCAGGGCGCGGTTGTGTCCAGCAGGTGCCAGCTCACATAGGTCTTCAGCGCATCCAACGACTCGCCTGCGATCACGCCGTTCACTTGTTTGAAGAATTCCGGGTTTGAGACGTTCAACTCCGAGAACCCGGGCGCGTTCGACGCTGCAAAGTAGCGGTTTAAATAAAAATTGGGCGCCATCGCGACCAACTCATCGCGCTTCATCTTGTGATCGCGGTTCTTGGGATCGCGCCGCTGGGTCCGATCCATCTCCGCCTTGGCCAGCGCAGTCTCGATTCGCAACACAGTTTGCGCACCCTCAGCGGCCCGTTGCGGATTTCTTCCGGCCAGGGTGAACATCTGTGTTGCATATTCCACCAGGTGCTGCCTCATTTCGGCGTGCTTGGGATCATCCTTGATGTAGTAGTCGCGATCCGGCAACGTCAGTCCCCCCTGGTCCACGTAAGCGATGACCAGGTCGGCATTGTGCAAGTCCGAGGAAGAATAGAACCCGAAAAGGCTGTTGGCGCCGATCAGGTGGGAGTGCGCAATCACGTCGATCAGTTGCTCCTTGTCCTTGGCCGCAGCCACGCGCTCAAGGTCCGGCTTCAGCGGCTCCAGCCCTTTCGTGTCGACCATTTTTTCATCCATGCAGGCGCCGTAATAATCGCCGATCTTCTGCTCGACCATGCTCCGCCCCGAACTGGCCGTCGACGCCTTTTCGAGAATGCCTCGCAGGGTCACGAGATTGCGTTCATACAATTCGGTGAAGCTGATCCACTCCGTCTGGTCGGCCGGAATCTCGGTGTTCTTTAGCCAGTTGCCGCAGGCGTATTGATAAAAGTCGCTGCACGGATCCACCGTCTTATCGACAGCTTCAATGCTGAAGCCCGGCGCAAGTTTGTCGTTTCCAGAACTCTGCGCCGCCGCGAACATCCCCGACACCGCCAAAGCAACCAAGCAAGCCCTCATGATTCGCATAGCACCTCACAGGACAAAACAGAAGATTGTAGATGTAACCTTGTTAGACGAGTCACCTCGCAGAACGTGAATACGAGATTGCATTTCCGATTTGGGCGCCGGCGGCGTCCCGATCCCGATGCGGCTTTAACTCCGTCATATTCCGGGGCCCCGTCGTATTCCTGAGCCGTCATATTCCTGATCGCGGTCATATTGCTGATCGCTGTCATCCTGAGCGCAGTGAGGACAGCCGAACGTAGTCGAAGGACCCCACGCCCTTTTACCACCACCGTGAACTCATCAATGCATTTCCACGCATTTCCACCAAGCTCTTTATGTTTTGCATTTCTCGCGACCCGGTCCTGGCCACTCACAGCGGCGTATAATCGAGGAATTCCAACTCCTTGTGAGGTTGCGCAGTCCATGACTCCGACGAATGGCACGCCCGTAAACGGTTCTCCGAATGGCGCTAAGGGCAACGGCACAGTCCCGAAGCCCCGAGCCGAATGGCTGGTCCGCCGCAAAGCCGAGAACCAGGACGGCAATTTCTCGCAAATGCACTACGCGCGCCAGGGCCGCGTCACCGAAGAGATGGCCTATGTCGCGGACCGCGAAAAGCTTACTCCCGAGTTGGTGCGCGACGAAGTCGCCCGCGGCCGCATGATCATTCCCGCCAACATCAACCATCCGGAACTCGAGCCTATGGCGATCGGTGTCGCCTCGCTGTGCAAGATCAACTCCAACATCGGGAACTCAGCCGTCACCTCTAACATCGACGAGGAACTCAAGAAACTGCACACGTCCGTCCACTACGGCGCCGACACGGTCATGGACCTCTCCACCGGCGGCAACATCCACGAGATCCGCGAAGCCATCCTTCGCCATTCGCCCGTGCCCATTGGCACCGTACCGATCTACGAAGCCATTTCCCGCGTGAAGCGCGTAGAGGATCTCACCGCCAACGTCATGCTGGAGGTCATCGAAGAACAAGCCGCGCAAGGCGTGGACTACATGACCATTCACGCGGGCGTTCTGATCCAGTACCTGCCCCTGGTCTCGAAACGCATCACTGGTATTGTGAGCCGCGGCGGCGCCATTCTGGCTCAGTGGATGGCCTATCACCACCAGCAGAACTTCCTCTACGAATGCTTCGACGATATCTGCAAGATCATCGCCGACGCCAGCGACGAAGCCCAGTTTGCTGAACTAAAAACTCTGGGCGAGTTGACCCAGATTGCCTGGAAGCACGATGTTCAGGTGATGATCGAAGGACCCGGCCACATCCCGATCGACAAAATCAAAGAGCAGGTCGAAAAGGAAAACGAACTCTGCTACGAAGCGCCGTTCTACACGCTAGGCCCGCTGGTCACCGACATCGCACCCGGCTACGACCACATCACTTCCGCCATCGGCGCGGCCATGATTGGATGGTACGGTGCGGCCATGCTCTGCTACGTTACCCCGAAAGAGCATCTCGGCCTGCCCAACGACAAAGACGTAAAAGATGGCATCATCGCCTACAAGATCGCTGCCCATGCTGCCGACGTCGCGCGCCATCGCCCAGGAGCCCGCGACCGCGACGATGCGCTAAGCTACGCCCGCTATAAGTTCGACTGGGAAAAACAGTTTGCCCTCTCCCTCGATCCCGAAACCGCCCGCTCCATGCACGACGAAACGCTGCCCGACGACTACTACAAGGAAGCCGCCTTCTGCTCCATGTGCGGTCCCAAGTTCTGCTCGATGAACTACTCCGCAAAAGTCGACGAGTACAACAAGCAGGTCCACGGGCTGGAGAAGAAAGACTACTCGGACCTGGTCGAGAAGCTGGTCACCTTGAAGTAATTGCCTCCCAGGAGGACCGGTGTTTCGCAAATTACTCGCAACTCCCAACGATTGGACTTTGACCCTGCTTCGGCTCGCGCTGGGCATCGTCTTCTTCGCACATGGCGCCCAAAAAGTGTTGGGCTACGGCTTTTCCGCAACCATGGGCTTCTTCACTAACATGATGCACATTCCCGCCCCCTTCGCCTTTCTCGCGATCTGTGCTGAATTCCTGGGAGGCATCGGCTTGATCGTGGGCGCACTGGGACGCATCGCCGCGTTTGGAATCGCCTGCAACATGACGGTTGCGATCCTGATGGTGCACTCTCGTTTTGGTCTGTTTATGAATTGGACCGGCGAGCAGAAAGGAGA
>QIAI01000089.1 GCA_003224995.1 Acidobacteriota bacterium | reverse complement strand
ATTTTGAATGATGATGTGCGGGCCGTGGTTGGGATAATGGAAGCCGTTGCCCGGATGATGGAATCCGTTGCCGGAATGAAAACCGGAACGCGGTGCGCCGGCAAATGAGCCTCGCGCGGCAGAGTTCGCCGCGCCGCCGTGGAACCCGCCGCCCGCACGCATTCCGCTGTGCCCGGCGAAACCCGCTCCTCCATGAAACCCGCCGCCGCGTTGCCCCCAGCAAACGACTGAACCGAGGAGCAGCAGCATTCCGGTCATGGAGACAGATCGCCGCACCACTGGATTATAGCCCCGTTTGAGCCAATTGAAGAGCAGAAAGGCTAGCGCTTTTTCTTGGCAGCTTTCGGCTTCTTGGCGGGAGCTGACAGCTTGGGTGCAGGCTTCGGCGCTGCTGCGTTTTGGGGACCAGGCTTGGGCGCAGGCTTCGGGGCCGCCACATTTTGGGGACTTGGCTTGGGCGAAGAGTTCGCCTTTCCTTTCACCTCAGGCTTCGCGGGAACCGGCGCAGCCGCGACCGCACTGGCGGCTGCCTTACCTTTTCTCTTTCCCGTCTCTGCTGCCGGAGCGGTCGCCGCCGCCGCGGCCGCCGCTTTGGCGGCTCTTCCCCGTTTCGCCGGTGGAGGCGGTGGTGGTGGAGGTGGCGGTGGCGCGAGCGGCTTCAAGAACTTCAAGGTCTCGGTCCGCGAGCGCAACTTGCCATCCAGCAGCAGCAAGAAAACGTCATGGGCAATCTTGGAGTACTCGGGCAACTGTGGCGTAATGTGCAGCTCGGTCATTTCGGGCAGCGGAATCTTCTGCTGCACCTGACGCCACTTGGTAAAGAAGTTCTTGATTTTCTGGATGACTCCCTGCTGCTTTGCCGTGACCGCCAGAAACAGGGTCATCTCCGGCCGGGCATTGGATAATACCTGCCAGGTGCGCGAAGGGGTCGCCGATTCTTTTCCCATCAGCTTCTTCGCCAGATCCTTCGCGTTGTCTTCCAGATCCTTCCACGCCTCTACCAAAGTCTTGCGCGGAATCAGCTTGCGCATGTCCGCGATTTCCTTGTCGTTCAATCGCGAGGTGAGGAAATACATCACGGCGGGCGCCGGATCGGGCTGATAGCCCAGCTCGTTCATCTGCTGGCGCGTCTTCATGAGCTGGCTGAGGCCGTTGGTGTCAACCTTGGCCGTAGTCCAATGTTCGCTGAGTACTTTCAGCCACTCTTCTTTCTCCAGCACGCGCACGATGTGGAGCGGGTCGTCTTCGTAGGCGAGTTGCTCGATCTCCTGACCGATTGCCTTGGCGCTGATGTGTTCGATGTACTTGTTTTCTTTTGCGGAGTCGAAACGTGCCTGCGTCCGCTCTTCCATCGGCCAATGAAAGCGCGCTGCGAACCGGGTCGCCCGAATCAAGCGCGAAGGGTCCTCGACGAAAGCATAGTTGTGGAGCACACGAATCAGCTTCGCTTCGATATCGGCGGCGCCGTTGAAGGGATCCATTAACAGACCGCGCGATCCGAGATTCAAGGACAGCGCCATGGCATTGACGGTGAAATCGCGGCGGCGCAGGTCTTCAATAATGGTGGCCGGCGCGATCACCGGAGGCTTGCCGATCTTGTCATAGCGTCTTTAAATCGTCATCGGCCGCGGCAATGACCGCTCCGGCCTTCTCCAATTCTTTTTGCAGCTTGAGGGGATTGCCCTGGACGGTGAAATCCAGGTCGCGGATGGGAAACCCGCTGATAATGTCCCGCACGGCACCGCCGGTCAAGTACAGGTTCATCCCGGCATTGCGGGCTACCTCTTGCACCAGATTGGCGCCCTTTTGCTGGTCCGGCGTCAGCCGGATTTCCATGGTGTATATGTAGTCGGCCATGCCTTCCTACGCGGACCACACTGCAACCGGCTGAGCCGTGGATATGCACAGGATTTCCACAGGATCACAACTCGGGCCAGAGGTGGCCCTCGCCACCTTGATGTAAGTGACTCTACACAAGGAACTTAGATTTCCTGAGACGGAGTTGCAGCAAGCAAGAGAAAATAACACAAGGCGAATCTTTTGGCTAGTCCAATGCCCACTCGCTCAACATTTTAGCTATTACTCTCCTTTATACCCGTCGGCTCTGCCTCGAGTTTGTGTGCCGCAATGCGCGGGGGTAAGATGCCTCTCCTCGGAGGCATTTCATGAAAATCCTCGCCGTGATTCTTCTTACCTTGTGCACCGTCGCTCCCGCCTTTGCTGCGAAACAGTACTCTTATTTTCGGGTCGGAAATTCGAGCGACGTCACCATCCCAACTACCCCAGGAACGGTTCTGATGGGTGGGGGCACAGACGTGGATGCCGCCTTTCAATGGATGTGCCAGCGTAGCGGCAACGGCGATTTTCTGGTCATTCGCGCCACCGGAACCGATGCCTACAATCCGTACATCCAGCAGCTTTGCCCTAGTGAGAACTCGGTGGCCACGCTGATTATTCCCAATCGGACGGCGGCGAATGACCCATTTGTGATGGCCACCATTCAAAACGCGGAAGCGGTCTGGATCGCAGGCGGCGATCAGTCGAACTACATCAATTTTTGGCAGGGCACTTCCGTCGAGCAAACCCTGAACGCGTTGATTGCCCGCGGTGTTCCCATCGGGGGCACCAGCGCGGGAATGAATGTGCTCGCCGAATTTATTTACTCGGCGCAAGCCAGCCAGGCCATTACTTCCAGCGAAGCTTTGGCCGACCCATTCAGCAAATACATCACTTTGGTTCGAGACTTCGTGGATCTCCCCGTTCTGCAGGGCCTCATCGATGACCCGCACTTTGTGACGCGCGACCGGATGGGCCGCGATCTCGCCTTCCTGTGCCGCATCTACACCAACGGTTGGTCTGCGGCACCGCGTGACATCGCAATTGATGAGAAAACCGCTCTGCTGATCGACGATAAAGGCAACGGAACCGTAGTCGGCTCCAGCACGGTGTATTTCCTGCAGGCTCCGGGTGCGCCCCAGATCTGCCAGCCCGGAGTTCCGCTGACTTACCAGAACATAGCGGTCTACCGAATCACTGCAGGTGGATCTTTCTCGCTCCCAACGTGGAGAGGGAAGGGTGGAACCGCCTATACGGTATCGGCCAACGCAGGTGTTTTGAGTTCAACCCAAGCCAATGGTTCCATTTACTAGCTGCGAAATCCCTGAGATCGCACGCTGACGATGGCTGCCAGGAGCGGAACTTAGGCGAGGCGTACCCAAAAGTTGTTATTTAAGCTACTGGGAGCGCATTTTGTCTCGCAAGGGCGCAAAAAGTGCGAGAATTTCAGGGAATCAGCGTCGTGTCGCTTGCCGGCCTGCGTCTGACCAGCCCAATGCCCTCGACTCACAAGAAGGTCATCGTCCGCAAGATGGACCGGGACTCGATCTCCGGCTACGTTGCGCCCACCAGTTTCGTGCACGACGGCAAGCTCGAGTTGCTGAATACTGCCGGCAATGTAGTCGGGATCGACCTCAAGGACATCAAAGGGGTCTACTTCGTTCGCGATTTTGGCGACACGGAGTCACTGCTGCGAAAGACCTTTACCAGTCGTCCTCGCACCGAGGGTCTTTGGGTTCGCTTGAAATTCAAGGATAGCGAGGTGATCGAGGGCCTGATGTCGAATGATCTGTCGCAACAGATCGGCGAAGGCTTTCTCATCAATCCGCCGGACTTGCGCTCCAACACGCAACGCATCTTCGTTCCCCGCACGGCTCTGGAATCTCTCAGCGTTCTCGCCGTCATTGGAGGCACGCACCGCGCGCGCCGCCGTCCTGAGGATCAGCTACAAGTCCCCATGTTCGGCGAATAACAGTACAATCGCCTGTCCCCGGGAGTGCCGCAGATGCCGGTTCAAGTGCGGCAGAGCGCGCTGCGCGTAGGGCGAAGCTCTGTCCGCGCATTTTTCCCGTGGACCCATGTCCTATGAAACTTTCAAAGCTCGCGCAATCATTGCACGCACGCATCGAGAACGGGGCTTCCGACACCGAAATTACCGGAGTCGCTGGCATCGAAGAAGCTGGCCCGGGACAAGTCACTTTTGTCGCAAATCCAAAGTATGCGGCAGCAGCCCGAACCACCGCCGCCTCCGCGGTGATCGTCTCGGAAGACTTCCCGATTGAAACTCGAACCGTGCTGCGTTCGAAGAATCCTTATTTTGCATTCGCCCGGGCCATCGAACTTTTTTATCAGGCGCCCGGTTACGCTCCCGGTATTCACCCGACGGCGGTGGTTCATCCCAGCGCGAAGATTGGCGTGAACGCGCACATCGGCCCCTACGTGGTGATCGATCGCGATGTCATCCTCGGGAACAATGCGACGCTGCTGGCACATGTCGTGATTTACCAGGGCGCGCGCATTGGGGACAATTTCTTCGGGCATGCCCACGCGGTGGTGCGCGAGCACTGCCGTTTGGGTAACAACGTGATTCTGCAGAACGGAGTGATCATTGGCGCGGATGGCTTCGGCTTTGCCAAGGACGACGCCGGCCAATGGCACAAGATTGTGCAATCTGGTCCCGCAGTTTTAGGAGACAACGTGGAGGTTCAGGCGAATGCTTGCGTCGATCGCGCCAGCGTTGGCGAGACCAAAATTGCGAACGGCGCTAAAATCGACAACCTGGTCCAGGTTGGACACGGATCTCGCGTGGGCGAAAACTCCCTGCTATGTGCTCAGGCCGGCCTGGCGGGGTCCACCGATATCGGCAAGAACGTCATCCTTGCCGGGCAGGTCGGAGTTGCCGGCCACTGCAGGATTGGCGATGGCGTGATTGCCACCGCGCAAACCGGTATCCCCAATGATGTTCCCGCGGGGTCGATCGTGAGCGGCTATCCTGCGATTGACAACAAGCTCTGGTTGCGGTGCTCCGCCGCGTTCCATCGCCTGCCTGAGTTGGTGAAAGCCGTGCGCGCACGCGCCAAAACTCCTGCCGAGTGATCATTTCCCGGGGCGACTCGGCCTTGCGTTCTCCAGATGAAAGTTGATCTCCACGATCACTACTGTAGGAGTGGGCAGGCCTTCCCGGATGCCGGGCTTAAACCGCCACTGTGAGACCGCCGCGAGTACTCCGGCATCCAGTCCTTCGGGTAAATGCTGGATCACCTCCAGGACCTCGGGAAATCCCTTCTCATTTACGATCACTCGCACCTGCACAACTCCGGAAATCCGTTTGAGCAGCGCATTGGCGACATAGGTCGGTCCGGGCTTGTAGAACGCTTTCGGCTGGGTCACCACACCCGACTGCCAGGCGTAGACTGCACGCCCGTTCGCAAGTGTTCCGACTCGCCCGTCTGCCGGTAAACTCGTGGAGTGCGCTAACGAATTCAGATCGACATCCGCACGCCAGGCTCCCGCAATTTTCTCCTGTATATCCTCGGAGAATACCTGCGACATAAATTGCTTCAGCTCCGCCCGACGCATCGGATTGGAGCGCAACCACCGCGCGTTCTCCTTCGATCGTGATCTGGCGGTCTCGCAGGTCGATCTTTCGGGCCCGAAACAGGCCCGCCATGGTCCAAGGCTCCGCCATCGCTTCCCGGGTTGGATGTCCCTGAGTATCGAAGTGAATGAGATCGAAACGGCTGGGTGCGCTCAACAGCAGCAGCTTCCCTTCATAGCGGCGCGCTTCTTTTTTGAGATCGACGGGCGCCCCGGCGGTAGCGTCCAGGTTGCCGCAGAAAATATTCCCCAGAATGACGAGCAGAACCGCGAGAGGGACACACGGCCACGGCATTCTCTAGCTCTGGTATTCGGCAGGAAGACCCTGATTGATGGTGAGCCGCACGGTCTCCATCAGGCATTCGCGGCTGCCGAATTTTTGCGGCTCAATGGGATCATGGAAAATGAGTTTGACCGTTCCCGGATCGATGCGGAAGCGCGCCTTCGGCATTAACTTGTGACTGCCTACGATGGTCACCGGCACAACCGGTACGCCACATTCCATGGCGAGATAAAACGGCCCTTTCTTGAATGGCAGCAGCTTGCCATCGAACGACCGCTTCCCTTCCACATAGATTGTCATGTTCACGCCTTGCCGGATCACCTC
>QIAI01000088.1 GCA_003224995.1 Acidobacteriota bacterium | reverse complement strand
GTAATCGATGTTATAAACCTTCGCGTATCGCTCCGCGCCGCTGACCCGATTGGTCTCGGTGTTTTCCGCCGCCTCGATATAGATGCAATTGGACGGGCAAGCCGCCGCGCACAGAAAACAAGCCACGCATTTCTCCAGCCCGTTCTCATCGCGCTGCAATACATGTATCCCACGATAACGTTCCTGGACGCGCGCCCCGCGCAGCGGGCCTGGCCCATCCGGATAGTTTTCGACTTGCGTAGGCTGGAACATCTCCATGAAGGTGATGCTCATCCCTTTCGCGATCGCGGCAATGTTCTTCAGCACGGACATGCCTCCTTAGTATACCGAAACCACCCGATCATCGCCGCACGTCAGAGGAACAGTTCCTTTCCTTCGTGCCACTTGGAAGCCGACGAGGACGCCCCGACTAGCGGCATCCTTCGTTCTTCGCCTATCATCTAACCTTACGACCAAAACCATTCAACCCCATGGCTCATCTACTGGACTCTATTAATTCCCCGCTCGATGTAAAAAAGCTCACCGTCTCTCAACTGGAAATTCTCGCCGAAGACATCCGCGAAGAACTGATCTCGGTGCTCTCGAAAAATGGCGGTCACCTCGGCCCCAATCTCGGGGTCGTCGAGCTCACTCTTGCCATGCACTACGTTTTCGACACGCCCAGCGATCACTTTGTCTTCGACGTCAGTCATCAGGCCTATGTCCACAAGCTTCTCACCGGGCGCCGCGAGCAGTTCCACACCATCCGCACCCCGGGCGGACTGAATGGCTTCATGCTGCGGGGTGAGAGCCCGCACGATTGTTACGGAGCTGGCCACGCAGGCACTGCACTTTCTGCCGCGCTGGGCATGGCCGTGGCGCGCGATCGCGTCGGCGGGAAAGAACACGTAGTCGCTCTGGCTGGCGACGCCGCTTTTACCTGCGGCATCACCTACGAGGCTCTGAATAATATTGCCAACAGCACGCGCCGTCTCATTGTCATCCTCAATGACAATGAGTGGTCCATCGACAAGAACGTCGGCGCCATCGCCAGCTACCTGAACAAGATCGTCACCAACCCACGCTTTGATTACCTGCACGAACGCGCAGGACAGTTCGTCGAGCGCCTGGGTGGTAAGACCGCGCTGCAGATGGCGCGCAAAGCGGAAGAGGCCGCCAAGAGCATCCTCTGGCCCAGTGTGATTTTTGAAGAACTTGGATTGAAGTACTACGGACCGATTGACGGCCATGATATTGCCACGCTGATCAAGACCTTTGAGTTCCTCAAGACCCAGCGCCGTCCCGTCCTGCTCCACGTGCTCACGCAAAAAGGCAAAGGCTTCGAGCCTGCCATGCAGAAGCAGAAAAAATTCCACGGGCTCGGGCCCTACGATCCCGAAACCGGCGAGACCAAGCCGGTGAGCCAGCGTACCTACTCGGAAGTGTTTGCCGACACCATGGTGAAGCTCGCCGACATGAACCGCAAAGTCGTCGCGATCACCGCCGCCATGCCCAATGGCACCGCGCTCGACCGTTTCCAGCCCCATCATCCTGATCGCTATTTCGACGTTGGCATCGCCGAAGAGCATGCCGTAATTTTCGCGGCAGGCCTGGCCACCAAGGGATTCAAACCTTTCGTCGCGATCTACTCGACATTTCTGCAGCGCTCACTGGATCCCATCATTCACGACGTCTGCCTGCAAAACTTGCCCGTTGTGTTCTGCATGGATCGTGGCAGCCTCTCCGGCGACGACGGCCCCACCCACCACGGCCTGTTCGACATCAGCTACCTGCGCGGCATTCCTAATCTTGTCCACATGGTTCCCAAAGACGAAGACGAACTGGCCGACATGCTCTTCACCGCCATGCAGCACAATGGCCCCATCGCGGTACGCTATCCCCGCGGCGTAGGTCCCGGCACTCCCGTGAAGGACGTACCTCGCGCGATCCCGATCGGCCAGGCCGAACTTCTGCAGCACGGTGAAAACGACCGCGTGGCCATCTTCGCGCTCGGTGCACTGGTGCCCATGGCGCAGGAAGTGGCCGCCAAACTTGAGGGGCAGGGGATCTCCGCCGCGGTCATCAACGCACGATTTGCCAAGCCCATCGATACCGCCGTGCTTGACTTCTACGCCCGCCAGGTGGATGCAATCGTTACTTTGGAAGATCACGTCCTGCAGGAAGGCTTTGGCAGCGCCGTACTTGAGCACCTCAGCAACAGCGGCCTGGCGACTCCTGTCGTCCGCATCGGCTGGCCCGACCAGTTCATTGAGCACGGAAAGCCCGAAGCCTTGCGGGCCAAGTACGGCATCAGCGTAGAAGCGACCGTGGAGAAGCTAATGCTGCTCCTACGGAAGAAGGAGCCAGCAACGCCGGCCCGCATAAGCGCAGTTTGAAAGCGAGAATATCAACGCCCATCAGCGCCGTACACTTCGCAAAACCGAAGCTACAGAACCCGTTTCACCCATATCCGATCCGGATGCCGGGGATGCGACTCCTCCACGCACGACTCAAAAGCTGGAATCTCTGCAGCCTGCTGGATCACTGAGGGCACTCCGCCGAAAGACCGATAAAACAACTGATAAGCCACCTCGCACGCATGACATCGGAACGTGTACCCCAAGACGAAGCCGCCGTTCACCAGGTCTTCATATCCCGAACCCGCCACCACTTTTGCCGCAACCATTTCCTGCATCATGCTGGCCGACCTCGCCGCCGATTTTACCGCGACAGCAAAACCTCTGCCGTATCTTTTCAGATACAGGCCCTCACCTCGAGCACCCGCCCGCTGGCTTCTCACCGAGCTTCCAGCCTCTGCAGAATTTGCGCCGCATTGCGATTCTTCGGATTCAGCAGCAGCGCCTTTCGGTAATAGGCGATCGCATCCGATTGATTGCCCTGATCGAGGTAAGCCTCCGCCAAGCTGTCGTACACATTCCCGGATTTGGGATAAGCCTCCGCGTAGAAGCCGGTACCCCAAAGTGTTGAGCTGATCCTCATCGAAGTTATAAACCGCGGGAGCACCGCGCTTCAGTTGCTGATACTGCTCCGCTGCCCGCTCGACGCCAGCGGAAGCAAGGGTAGCCGACAGAGTCTCAGCGATCGATTTCCTTGTGTCGAAACCTGCTTTCACGTCCGGCACCCATACCGCCATTGTGACGGCAAGAATTCCCGCCGCCATCGCCAGTGTCATTACAAACAATCCCGCAGCCGTAGTCACGCGCTGCACCGCCCCGCCACCATCCCTCGCCCAGAGATACAGTTCCAGCATCGCAAGCGGCACTATTAACTGTGCGAATGACATGAACGTGAGCAGCGGCCCGCGGAACGTACTCGGATCGAAGCCTCTCGGTCCAAAAAGAAGCAACCACAAAAAGAACATCAGCCGAAAGAACCAGGACGCACTCACTACCAGGAAAAAGCGCAATGCCCAGCGACGGTGTCTTCTGAAATCGCGAGCCATCGCATACCGTAGAGCCAGCCCGCCGCACACCCAGATTAGAACGGCATTCAGGCTGCTCACTAAATGGCTGCTTAGATCGCCGACGCTTCCCCGCACCCAATGCATATACAGGCCGGCAAGGCTGAGCGTCACAGCGGTCCCCAGGTAGACGCGCCCGTTCCAGCGATGAAAGCTCGGAAAGCGGCCGCGCACACCAGGAACCAATTGCACCGCTCCCGCCAGCATCACTATTACCGCGGAAACCAGGTGCATCGCGACGGCGAAATTTCCCATGGTGTCTCCCACCACGTAACCATGGGTAATAGACTTACTCCATCCCACGAAATTTCCTCGCGCCGCCGTGAGTCCGTAGAAGGACGCAACTGCAAACGCGAACACCAATTGTCCGACCACC
>QIAI01000087.1:5484-7695 GCA_003224995.1 Acidobacteriota bacterium | reverse complement strand
GTCCCGACGTCCCTGGAGTGGGCTGCGCCGATCGAGCGCTTCCAGCCGCGGGAAAATTGCTGAGTGCCAGAGTAGCTGCCGTGCCAGCAGCTCCGAGAAAAGTTCTTCGCGAGATCAAGCGCATGACTCCTTTGCCCCGCGGGAGTATATCGGAAATACAAGGGCTGCGGGGTCTTCCCGCATGGCGTGCGCCGCGGCCTGAAAACGGGAGCGCGATCTCCTCCTGTTAGAATCAAGGATCAGCCCGCATTTATGGACGCCGCCCAGATTCGCAACTTCGCGATCATCGCCCACATCGATCATGGGAAATCGACGCTCGCAGATCGCCTGCTGGAGTTGACCGGATCACTAACCGCGCGCGAGATGCAGGCGCAAGTTCTGGACGCAATGGATCTGGAACGAGAGCGCGGCATCACCATCAAGGCCCATGCCGTCCGCATGATGTATCCCGCGCAGGATGGCAAGATTTATCAGCTGAATCTGATCGACACGCCCGGACACGTGGACTTTTCCTACGAAGTCTCACGTTCCCTGGCTTCTTGCGAAGGTGCTCTGCTGGTGGTGGACGCCTCCCAGGGTGTCGAGGCGCAGACTTTGGCGAACGCCTACCTTGCGATTAATCACCGTCTCGAAATTATTCCGGTCATCAACAAGATTGATCTACCCAGTGCAGATGTCGCTCGCGCCAAAGAGATGATCGAGGGCGCCGTCGGCCTGGATGCGACTGACGCATGTCTGATCAGCGCCAAGACGGGGCAGGGGGTTCCGGACGTTCTGGAGGCCATCGTCAAGCGCGTGCCGCCACCCAAGGGTTCTCCGCAGCGTCATTTGCAGGCGCTGATTTTCGACTCCTGGTTCGATCCCTATCGCGGCGTGGTGGTTCTGACGCGAGTTTTCGAGGGCACCTTGAAGAAGGGGCAGAAGATTCGGCTTTGGTGGAATAACCGGGTCCTGCAAGTAGAGACGCTTGGAGTGCTCACCCCCAAGCCAGTCGAAATAGACGAACTGGTTGCCGGCGAAGTGGGATTTCTGATTGCCAACATCAAGAATGTCGCGGACACGAAAATTGGCGACACCATCACCGACGATGATCGGCCCGCGATCGAGCCTCTGCCCGGTTTCGAGGAAATCAAGCCCATGGTCTTCGCCGGCCTCTACACGGTCGACGCCCATGAACACACGCAGTTGCGCGAAGCGCTCGAAAAGCTGCGGTTGAATGATTCCTCTTTCTTCTTCGAACCAGAAAGTTCGGTGGCCCTCGGATTCGGATTCCGCTGCGGATTTCTTGGCTTGCTGCACATGGAGATCATTCAGGAGCGCCTGGAGCGTGAATACAATCTGGAACTGATCNTGCGCTACAAAATCACTTTGACCGACGGCAGCCTGGTGGAGGTGGACAACCCTTCACGCTGGCCGGACCAGAGCGAGATCGCCAAAGTGGAAGAACCCGTCATCCTTGCAGTCATCCTGACGAACGAAGAATTTGTTGGCGGGATTCTGAAGCTGGTGGAAGAGAAAAGAGGCAAGCAGAAAAGTTTTGAGTACGTGAGTGGGTCTCGCGTGATGCTGCAGTACGAATTACCGCTCAACGAAATCGTGCTCGATTTTTACGACCGGCTGAAGTCGGTCTCTCGCGGCTACGCTTCGCTGGACTATCACCTCGCGGGCTACTGGGAATCGCCCATGGTCAAGCTCGACATTCTGGTGGCAGGCGAGCCTGTGGATGCGCTTTCGTTGATCGTGCATCGCGATTTCGCCTACGAACGAGGCCGCGCCCTGGTTTCGAAAATGCGGGAACTGATTCCTCGCCAGATGTTCGAGGTAGCCATCCAGGCGGCGGTCGGAGCCAAGATTATTTCTCGCGAGACAGTTGCGGCCATCCGCAAGAACGTTCTGGCAAAGTGTTACGGGGGAGACATCAGCCGCAAGCGAAAACTGCTGGAAAAACAGAAGGAAGGCAAGCGCCGCATGAAGCGAATTGGGCGCGTCGATATCCCACAGGAAGCCTTTTTAGCGGTGCTAAAAGTGGGCGAAGGCAGCTCCTGAAAACCTTCGGTCTGGCCTTTACTCGCAAGGACATGCCTAAAGTGCTACGACGTATAGATGTGCAAATCTCAAGGAACGCTTGAGAGGATGCCCCGCGCTGCTGCATTCTGCAGCAGCATTTCTGTCTAAAATAAGCCCTTGTATGTCATGGGTTTACCGCTAACA
>QIAI01000087.1:2149-5269 GCA_003224995.1 Acidobacteriota bacterium | reverse complement strand
GTTTCGAGTACGCGAAAAATTCCTAAACTACAGCAAGGATAGCGGAACACGACAGAAATCCCTCTTCATAGTGAAGGTTTGCTGGTGCGGTTAGGTGCGTCCGTCGCGCGTCGCTCTTTCGAGCTTGACCCGGTCCAAGCGCGAGCGGGTGTTACTCCTCAGGCGCAACGCCCCCCTCGGCGAGGGACTCGAAGCGAGTGGACTGTTTTAGAAATGCCAGGTTGATGCGACCGATCGGCCCATTGCGTTGTTTGGCGATGATAATCTCCGCCCGGCCCTGCAAATCCGGATCGTCTTGCTTGTAGACTTCTTCGCGGAAAATAAACATGACCACATCGGCGTCCTGCTCGATGGATCCGGATTCGCGCAGGTCGGCGAGCTGCGGGCGATGATCGCCGCCCCGGCTTTCGGGCGCGCGGCTCAGCTGCGAGAGCGCGATCACGGGTACGTGTAATTCCTTCGCCAGCGCTTTCAGGCCGCGGGAGATCGCGGAGACTTCCTGCGTACGATTTTCATGGCGCTTGCCCCCGCCGGACATGAGCTGAAGGTAATCCACGACGACCAGGTCCAAGCCTCCGCAAGTCTGCTGGAGACGGCGGGCCTTGGCGCGCATCTCGCTGAGGGAAACGCCGGGAGTATCGTCGATGAAGATGCGCGAGCTGGCCAGCTCTTCCATGGCGCGCACCACGCGCTGCATGTCGTCTCTCCACAACGAACCGGTCCGCATTTTATGCGCGTCAACCCGAGCGCGTGAGCAAAGCAAGCGCAAAAGCAAAGCCTCCCGCGACATTTCCAGGGAGAAGATGCCAACGATTTTTCCGTCGGTGATGGCCGCATTTTCCGCGATGTTCATGGCAAAGGCGGTCTTCCCCATGGAGGGCCGGGCGGCGAGAATGACGAGATCCGACTTCTGCAGGCCGCTGGTCATCTCATCGAGATCGTTGTAATGGGTGGCGAGTCCCGTAATGCGCTGCCCGCGCTGCAACAGCGCATCGACGGAGCCAAAGGAATCTTTGACAATGTCTGTGATACCCAGAAAGCCGCGGCCAATGCGCTTCTCTGAGAGCTGGAAGATGGCCGCTTCGGCATCGTTCAGGATGTCTTCCGCGGCATCGGATTGATCCGCCGCGCGCGCGATCGCGGCATTGGCGGCATGAATCAATCCGCGCAGCAAGGCCTTGTCGCGGACGATCTTGACGTAATGCTCGATGCTGGGACGGTCGGGGACGCCATCGAGCAGCGACGAAATGTAGGCCATGTCGCCAATAGCCTGAAGTTCCTTGTTTCTGCCCAGCTCCTCAACCAGGGTGATGATGTCGACCGGCCGAGAAGACTCGGCCAGATCGATCATGCGCGCGTAAATGCGCCGGTGAGAATCGAGCGAGAAATCTTCCGGGCGCAAATGCTCGGCGGCCTGGTTATAGGAAAGATTGTCGAGCAGAATGGCGCCGAGAATGGAGCGCTCGGCTTCGATGCTGGCCGGAAGTGTGCTGATGCTGTAGTCGGTAGTTGCCAAACTGTGCCCCGAGCTGAAGTCTTAACGTTTGTCAGAATACAGATACTGGAGCTGTGGAACCCTGTGCGCACGCAACGCAAAACCGAGACTCCATCAACTTTTTTCGGTTGCAGAAATGCACACCCTCAGCCCACAGATTATGTTGAGCGAATGAAAAGCGAAAGTCAATAAGCTTAAGAAGTAATGGCGCGAATGAGAGCGAAGGTTAATAACCTCAAGAGACCCGGGACCCAAACAAGCGCGAAGTACTTCGGGAGACAGAAAGAACGGAATATCAAGAGCCGAGGGCCGAAAGCCGAGAGCCAACGACCGAAATAAATGCGGTCCAGGCCAGCCACCTGGACCGCATGTTTGGCGGAATATTCTGTTGGCCCAATTCCACGCACGAGGCATGGGGGAGTTCACCGCCTACGCTTGCTCAAAGAGCACTCGCAAAGGATGCACTCGTCAGATTGCGTTGGCGGAGCGAACTCCGCAAAACAATCTGCAGCACTGCGATGGCCGACGGCCAGTCCTGCCGTGTGTGGAGGACTCTGTGAGGAGGCCGCAACGCCCGGGCAACCATTCCCGTACCGAAGTACGCTCTGGAGAACCCTCCCGATAATTCACCCTCGAGAATTACCAGGAACCGCCGGCTCCGCCGCAATGCTCTGGCAGGGCCCGCAGAACATCTCGCTGCAATGTCAGCACTGTGCGCCTTACGCGGATTCGCTTCAAGAAGAAATCAGCGCTGCGATGTGCAGAAACTGTGGATGGCAGAGATTCTTTGTGGAAAGCACTGGAAAAAATGGACGGAACTCGCGCGCGCTTCCCGAGCTGTCATGGATTCTCTTCGCAAAGCTCACGGACGCAGGCGCAGCCGCCAGATTTCGGGCGCTAGCGGATGCAGACTCTGTGTGGTTGCGAACACTCGACTCGGCACAAATGCTTCTATCCTCCTGGGTTTCGGATTTTCCGAGTACTCAAAACCGAAAGGCAACCACGAAGGGCACCAAGGTAGCACGAAGGCTTTCTATTGTGTCCCTTCGTGCGACTTCGTGTCCTTTGTGGTTAAGATTTTCTTTGGGCGACCCGACCGCCCAGCCTCGCGAGAATAGATGACGAGGTCTGACCTCTATCCTTCTGTGACTTAGATTTTCCGAGTACTCAAAACGGAAAGGCAACCACGAAGGGCACCAAGGCAGCACGAAGGCTTTCTATTGTGTCCCTTCGTGCGACTTCGTGTCCTTTGTGGTTAAGAATTTTTTTGCGACCACGGACAGCTGACTCTCGCCAGAAGGTGATGGCGTCCGACCTCACGAGCGCCCGGACGGACAGGACCTTGCACAGCGATTCGTCCGGAAGCCGTGCAGGTTCAGGCGGCCCGGGGATAGCGTCGTGTGATCTTCAAAAGGAATCCGTGGGCGCGGTGCGGAAATCCGGTGGCGGGCAAGAACATGAAGGGGCAGTGCCCTTCCACAGCGCGAATTCCGTGCTGCTTGCAGAATTCGACGGCTTCCGGGCTGACCGCTCCGCGACCGCTGGCCCGATAAATCCAGACCTGGCGGATCCCCGCATCGGCACAATCCTGCATCACTTGCAGGGTCGCATAAAAAGGAGTCATC
>QIAI01000087.1:0-2117 GCA_003224995.1 Acidobacteriota bacterium | reverse complement strand
CTCTCTTTGCCGTCGATCTCTTCGGCCACGAGGTTTACGGGCACCATGTCGTACCCCCGATCGCACATTTCCCGAAACAGCTTCCGACTAAAATCTTCGGGATCACGCGAAACACCCACCATGGCAATGCGTCGAAGCGCCAGAAAGTCCTGAACATCATGGATGGTCGTCATAAGAAGCCTCCCGACGAATACCCTTATTGATAGACCGTGAGGAGAATTCTCGCAGTGATGCGGGTCACGATGATTTGTCGCAAGGGACGCGCTCGTGCCTCTACCGTGCAAATGTTCTAATTCCTTCCGCGAGCCACGGAGGCACAAGAGTTCTCAATCGTCCCTTGCATCGAGGGATTTCCCATTCCTATTTACAGTTTGCTCGTCGTGTATTCTCCATGTCAGCAAGGCATTTACGCAGCGATTGGCTGTAACGTTTCTTTCATAAATTCCAGATATGCTACGAAGCTCTGGACTAGATCCCGAGGTGCGAGTGAGATCCAACGCGTTGCCGCACGGCTTCGGCAAATGCGGGCGAGCCGCGCGGATGATCCTGATGGCCGTTTTCGTCCTGTGGAGTTCTGCGCTCATTCAGGCACAGGAGGAACCCGCTCAGTCGCCTTCACCAGGGCCGAGTTCGCAGGCTCCAGAATCGGGGACGAATGACAGTTCTCCCGACGATCCAGACCCAACCATGCTGCCGCACCTGCGCGACCCGCGGTTCTGGCTCTCCGGACAGGCAAACTTTGTTTTCCAGACTCACCCACCATTCCACGCTCCCTACAATGGCAAGAACAGCCTGAATCCGCGGTATGAAAAAGCCACCTCCAGATTGCTCACTCTGTATACCGGCGTGCGACTCAATGGCTCCACGGAATTCCTGGTCGACATTGAAGAGGCGGGCGGAGATGCGTTGAGCACCGGCCTCGGACTTGCGGGAGCGCCCAATCTCGACATCGTGCGCAATCCGTTTCTTAGCAAAGCTCCTTACCTTGCGCGGGGCATCGTTCACAAGGTGTTCGCGCTGAGTAACGACAAGGTGGAAGGCGAGCGCAATTTCCTTTCCCTCTTTGAGGAGTTGCCGCGACGACGTCTGGAAGTACGCTTCGGCAAGTTCAGCATGGCGGATTTCTTCGATCAGAATTCGGTAGGCTCAGACACCCACTTCCAGTTTCTCAACTGGACGGTAGACAATAACGGCGCCTTTGATTACGCCGCCGATACCCGTGGTTACACGGTGGGAGCGGTAGCCGATTACGAAGACCGCAACTGGGGGATTCGCTTCGCGGAAGTTTTGATGCCAAAAGTGGCAAACGGCATCGACCTGGTTTGGCGCGCATGGCAGGTTCATGCCGAGAATTTTGAATACGAATTACGCCGCGGAATCGTCCCGCAAAAGCCCGGGATCGTTCGAGTGCTGGTTTTTATCAATCATGCCAACATGGGGATTTACCGCGATGCGGTGACCCAGTTCGAAAAGGGCCTGGTGCCTGCTCCAGATATTACCGACCACCCCTGGCACGTCACCCGCAAGTACGGCTTGGGCATCAATGCGGAGCAGAATCTCACGCGCGATCTGACAGTCTTCGGGCGTTTTGGTTGGAACAACGGCAAGACAGAATCATTCGCCTATACCGAGGTCGATCAGACTTTTGAGGGCGGACTCGGCGCGCGGGGCGGCCTATGGGGACGGCGCTATGATCGCGCTGGATTGGCGATTGTGAGCAATGCGATTTCCAAGGATCACCAGATCTATCTTGCCAAGGGCGGTTATGGATTTTTGATCGGCGACGGTGCGATCACCTACGGCCGCGAAAATATCGTGGAAAGCTATTACACCGCGCATGTCTGGCGAGGCATTTACCTTGCGCCTGGCCTGCAACACATCGTCAATCCCGGCTACAATCGCGACCGGGGCCCGGTGCTGATTCCTTCCTTCCGGGCCCATGTAGAGTTTTAGGCCGCCGGATTCCACTTCACCCCATTATTCCTTCACTTCTTCGATATGTTCCAGGATGATTGCCTTCGAACCGCCACGGTTATAGACCTTGCCCGTAATCCTCACGAGTTTCCCTGCGAACGGCAGAAGCTTGGATCGCACATCTTCGTCTGGCATCTGCGACG
>QIAI01000227.1 GCA_003224995.1 Acidobacteriota bacterium | reverse complement strand
TGCCTCCGACATTGATCAGCAGGTTGGGGTGCAGGCTGAGCTGCGGGGAACACAAGGTCCCTCGACTCCGCAATGCGCTCGCTTCGCGACCGGATTGCTCCGCTCGGGATGACAAAATTACGGGTGAGACTTGCCGCTGACATCGATCAGCAGGTTTGCGGCGTGGTCCAGACGAAAGGACATTGCAGGAGGAACCACAGTGGTGGCGCTGTATTCGGTGAGGATTGCCGGCCCGCGATATTTCTTCTCCAGTATCAAGTTGTCGCGTTGGTAGATTCGGGTCGGCCGGCGCTTGCCATCGAATACGACCTCGCAATGTTCCCGGCCTGAAATTTTGTGGGTGCGCTTTTTATCGGAGCTTCGCGGGCGGCCGTAGGCGAGCTTTGAGTGCGCCGATTTCACGGTAGCGCGGAGGCGCAGAGTCACCAGTTCGACTTCACGCTCAGGATGGCTATAGCCATAGCGCTGCTGATGCGCGCGGTGGAAATCACGGATCAGTTTGCGGGAGAACGGGATGGAGATCTCGTAACCTTGGCCACGGAACTCGGGCTCGAGGTTTGCCAAAGGCAATTGGGAGCCGGTCCGCAACAACACAGTTCGCGAGTAGTCTTTGATTACATCGCTGACCAGAATGCCGAAGGCGGAGAGTGCTCCGGGCAGAGCGGGAACGACGACTCGGGGAATGGCGAGCGCCTGGGCGAGTTCGCAAGCGTGCAGCCCGCCGGCGCCTCCGAATGCGACCAAAGCGAACCGCCGGGGATCGTAGCCACGCTCGATGGAGACCACCCGGATGGCCTTCTCCATGGTCGCGTTGACGACGCGGATCACTCCAGCCGAGAACTCGTCGAGCGAAAGCCGGGAGTTTTGTTTTTTGAGCCACTCGCGGGTAATTGCGCGGGTACGCTCCAGGTCAAGTTGAAAGTCGCCGCCCAGAAAACGCTGAGACTGTAAACGGCCGAGCAGGAGGTTGGCGTCGGTGACGGTGGGCAGAGTTCCACGGCCATAACAGATCGGCCCCGGATCGGCGCCGGCGGATTCCGGGCCGACGCGCAGGGCGCCGGCCACATCGAAGCTGGCCTGGATGGCGTCAGAGACCAAGGCGACATCGGTGGAGGTTCCGCCCATGTCAAAGGAGATGATTTGCTCGAGTCCGCTGCGTTGCGCGGTGGCGCGGGCACCCACCACTCCCCCAGCGGGCCCGGAAAGCACGGTACGCACCGGTTCGCGAGCGGCCGTGGCCAGAGTCGTGATGCCGCCGCTCGATTGCATCACGAAGATGCTGTTCCTCCGCGAGCGGGTGGAAGTCTGAAGCTTCTGATCCAGGCTATCGAGATAACGCTGCATCACGGGTTGCAGGTAGGCGTTCACCACGACCGTGCTGGTGCGTTCGTACTCGCGGAACTCAGGAAGGATCTTGTGCGAGACGGAGAGGGGCAAACCTGTCTGAACGAGGGCGGTCTCAACGGCAATTTCATTAGCGGGATTGGCGAAGGAAAAAAGCAGAGACAGGGCGACTGACTCAGCGCCAGTGTTCTGGATATTTTTGCGCAGGGTCTCGAGTTCTCGCGGGCCCGGCATTTCAAGAATGGAGCCGGTGCTGTCGGTGCGCTCGGCGATGCCGAAACGAAGATCGGCTTCGACCAAAGGCTGTACGCGATCGAAGAAGAAGTCGTACAGTCTGGGCCTGGCTTGCCGGCCTATCTCGATGACGTCTTCAAAGCCGACGGTGGTTACCAGGGCAACCCTGGCGCCTTTGCGCTGCAGGATGGTGTTGGTACCGACCGTGGTGCCATGCAGGAGAACGATCGTCGAATCGCCGGCAATCTTGCGAACGGCTTCCGCAATGGCATGGGCAGGATCGGAAGGAGTGGAGAAAACTTTCAGGAGGCGTACCTGTCCGCGCTCGACCCAGATGCAGTCGGTGAAAGTGCCACCAGTATCGATGGCGACGCGCAGAAGCGGCGATGGGGGGCGGGTTCGAATAGAGCAGGTAGGGTAGCATTCCGGGCGGATATTTTTCGCGGGAATGCGGCTGGGTGTCGCAGGCCTGCGGAATGGGAGCGGCGGCAACGACGGGCGGGGACGCCCGTCGCTCCACCGGGCGCGAACCTATGTCGGTGGAATCGGGCACGACCGCCCGTCGGTCCATCCGACACGAATTGAAGGTTAGGCCTTGCCTCCGGTGAAGGCCAGCGTCAAAAGCGTTTTCTGCTCGACCTCGTGCGCTCCCGCAGAGCCCGTGGAGGGGCTGGGGCTGGCGGAACGTTTCACGGAAAGCACGGCGCGTTCTCCGGCAATGTGGCGCAGGCGCGGCATCATGTAGAAGAGCGCACCCATGTTGGCCGGTTCTTCCTGCACCCAGACAATTTCGCGCGCTTCTTTGTGCTGGTCAATCGCGGCTTTCAAATCGGCTTCGGGGAAGGGATACATCTGGTCGAGGAAGATCACGGCCGTGCTCGTATCCTTACGACGCTGACGCTCCACTCGAAGTTCGTGGCCGATTTTTCCGGTGCATATCAGGATGCGTTTGGTATCTACGGCGCCAGTATCGGGAACCACCGGCAGAAAACGGTGGTGCGTGAAGTCGGCGATGGGAGAGTTCGCGTCAGGATGACGCAGCATGCTTTTGGGCGTGAATACCACGAGAGGCTTGCGCCAGTGACGCAGGGCCTGGCGGCGGAGCAGGTGGAAGTACTGGGCCGCGTTTGAAGGCTGGCAGATCTGGAAATTATCTCGCGCCGCGAGTTGCAGAAAGCGCTCGATGCGGGCGCTGGAGTGTTCCGGGCCCTGGCCTTCATAGCCATGCGGAAGGAGCAAGACCAATCCTGAGAGAAGCCCCCACTTGTCTTCGCCGGCGCTGACGAACTGATCGATGACTGCCTGGGCGACGTTGGCGAAATCACCGAACTGCGCTTCCCAGAGCACCAGGGCTTCGGGGTAATCGCGGCTGTAGCCGTATTCGAAGCCCATGACGCCGGCTTCGGAGAGGGTCGAGTTATAGATTTCGCAACGGGCCTGCCCGGGCGCAATGTTCTGCAGGGGCACGAATTCGGTTTCGTTTTCGATATCGAGAAGCACGGAGTGGCGCTGGTTGAAGGTGCCGCGGCGGGAATCCTGCCCGCTCATGCGGATGGGGGTGCCAGCTTTTACCAGGCTGGCGAAAGCCAGCGCCTCGGCCATACCGTAGTCCACATCACGTTTGCCAGTTCCCATCTCGGCGCGCTGTTCAAGCAGTTTCTTTACCTTGGGATGAATGTGAAAACCTGAGGGAAAGGTCGTCAGCTTCTGGGTGAGATACGAGAGCTCTTCCTGGGAAACGCCCGTGTCCTTTTCATATTCCGGCTTGTAGCGCCCGCCGAAGTAGTCGTCCCAGTAGCTGGGCAGGTCGCGCATGGTGGGCTTTTTGGTAATTGAGCCTGCATTCTTCTGCCCGGCTTCGTATTCGGCTTTCACCTCGGCGGCTTTGGCAGAGGCTTCTGCGTCGAGGCTCGCATCGTCGGCATAGATTTCCCAGAGCGGGGGATGGGCTTTGATTGCCTTGTACAGTACGGGCTGAGTCACCGTGGGATCGTCGACTTCGCTATGCCCATGGCGGCGATAGCCGATCATGTCGATGACCACGTCGGTGCCGAAAGTGTAGCGATACTCCAGAGCCATGCGGCCCACGCGAATGACGGCGTCGACGTCTTCGGCATTCACGTGAAAAATCGGAATGGACTGGCGGCGAGCGAGGTCGGCGGAAAAGCGCTCGGAATGTTCGTCCCGGTAATTGGTCGTAAACCCGACCAGGTTGTTCACGATGATATGGACGGTGCCCCCGGCGGTATAACCGGACAGGTCGGCAAAGTTGATGGTTTCGGCGGTGACGCCCTGGCCGGCAAAAGCGGCGTCTCCATGCACCAGTAGCGGCAGGTATTTCTCGCGACCACCATCGCCGGCACGATCCTGCTTGGCGCGGGTACGGCCCACGGTCACCGGATCGACGGCCTCGAGATGGCTGGGATTCGAGACCAGGTGGATATTGACCTTGCTGCCATTGCGCGTGATGTATTCGCCGGTGGCCAGGGGTGCGCCGGGCTACATGCAGCAGGACATTTAACCGGCCGCGATGGCTCATGCCCATGACCAGGTTGATGGCGCCGCGTTGCGCCGCACCATCAAGAATTTCATCCACCAGCGGCAGCAGAGCCGTGTTGCCTTCGAGTGAGAAGCGCTTGGTTCCAAGATAGCGTTGCTGCAGGACCTGCTCGAAAATGTCGGCACGAATCAGCAGGTCGAGCACGCGTTGCGAATCGGCCTGGGTGGGTTCGGCTTCGATGCGTTCCTGAATCCAGCGCCGACGCTCGCCATCGGTGATGTGCATGAACTCCACGCCCACCGTGCCGCAGTAGAAGCGCCGGGCCTCACGGGCATACTCGCTTTCAATCTGCAACTCCGGTTGAGGTTGCGGGCGGAACAGGCCGAGGGGATCGAGATCGGCTTCCAGGTAGCCCCAGTGGCGAAACAGGTCGAAAACGCGCTCCCGGTCTGAATTTGGGGCGTCCAGCAGGGTGGTGGAGGTAGGGGAAGTTTTAGGAGTT
>QIAI01000226.1 GCA_003224995.1 Acidobacteriota bacterium | reverse complement strand
CTGCGCTTGTGCATGAGGTCTACGTCTGGCTTGCCGGTGTCGAAAGCGTTGGCTGGAGGAATCGGGCTCACTTCTTCGCGCGCTGTGCTCGTTTGATGCGGCGCATCCTAATCGATCTTGCGCGTTCCCGGCATTATCAGAAGCGCGGCAGCAATGCCATCCATCTGCAACTGGATGAAGCTCTTACCGTCTCCATGGAGACAGCGCCAGACATTCTCGCCGTGGATATTGCCCTGCAATCTCTAGCCACTGTGGACCCGCGAAAGAGCCAGATGGTGGAGTTGCGTTTTTTTGGCGGTCTGACCGTAGAAGAAACTGCCGAGGTGATGCAGATATCGCCCGAAACCGTCCTCCGCGACTGGCGATTGGCCAAGGCATGGCTCACTCGCGAACTCGCAGCTCGATGACCATCATGAAGCCTGAGCGTTGGCAAAGAATCGAGGAACTCTATCACGCTGCGGGTGCTTTGCCGCGGGCTGAACGCGTTCCCTTTCTCGCGCAAGCCTGTGCTGAGGACCAACGCCTTCTTGAGGAAGTTCGATCTCTGCTCGATCAGGGAGTGACGGCGCAGGGCTGGCTGGATGCTCCCGCCATGACGATGCTCGCCAACGCAATCGCTCCCAGGGCGCAGAACGCTGGTTCTTCTCAGCGCCAGAGGGATGCTCTCCAGTTGATTGGCAAGACGGTTGGCCATTACCAGATCCTGGAGCAAATTGGGGCGGGCGGCATGGGTGCTGTCTATCGCGCTCACGATGACCGGCTCCGGCGCGACGTCGCTCTCAAAATCCTGACCGTCGATGCCGGCAGCCACGCGGAACAGCGCTCACGCATTCTTTCGGAAGCGCGCGCCGCTTCGGCGCTGAACCACCCTGGGATCACCACCATCTACGAGGTCGGCGAGGACGGGGAGCAGGTCTTCATCGTAATGGAGTTGGTACAGGGTCAGTCTCTTCGCGAAGTCTTGTCGGCGGGCGCGGTTGAAACCCATACGTTGGTTCGCCTGGGTGCGCAAATCTCCGAAGCATTAGCCGCTGCTCATGCCCAAGGCGTAATTCACGGGGACGTCAAGCCGGAAAACATCATGGTATTGACAAACGACCGTGTGAAACTCCTTGATTTCGGATTAGCACGACAGGTGGTCGAAGAATCTCTCACGGTCACCAATATCTCCTCGAACCTGCCCCAGCCGCGTCTGGCGGGCACAATCGCGTACATGTCTCCGGAAAAGCTGGCGGGCAGTCTGGGTGATAACCGGGCCGATCTTTTTTCTTTGGGGATTGTGCTCTACGAAATGGCAGCCGGCAGCAGACCATTCCTCGGGCCGAGCGCCATGGCATTGGCAACGCAGATCGTGAACGATGTTCCACCACGTTGGAGTGGAGGAGAAACCGCGATCGGCGAGGAACTCGTGCGAATCACGTTCCGGCTGCTGGAGAAGAAACCGGCGGCACGCTACCAGTCCGCGCACGAAGTGCAGGTGGACCTGAACAGCCTCTCCCGCAGCCTGGAGCTGGGAATCATGCTCCCGGCGGCAGTCGCGGGCAAAACCGCGGTGGCGGTTCTGCCATTCAAGCTGCTTACCCCGACACCTGAGGATGAGTACCTGGCAGTCGCTCTCGCCGATCCGGTGATCAATCGTCTCAGTGCCAATGGTGAATTACTGGTCCGCCCGATAAGCGCGGTAATGCGATACGCAAAACAAACTACCGACTTGATGTTGGCCGCACGTGAACTCAACGTCGATGTTTTGGTCGACGGCAGCATTCAAAGGCTGGACCGGCGGCTGCGCGTCCATGTACAGGCGTGGAACGTAAGCAATGGTTCCTCCCGCCTTTCTGCCAAGTTTGACGGGACGGTTACGGAAGCCTTCGAACTGCAAGACCAGATTGCCGACGCCCTGGCTCGCGAGCTGAACCCCGGTGCGCCGAAGACATCTGTGAGTTCCCCCACCGGGAGTCCGGCAGCGTACGAGTTGTTTCTTCGAGCCATGGAACGGATGACTCGCAACAATCGCTGGGACATGCGGATTGCCATTGAGATGCTCGAAAACACCCTCGTGATTGATCCTCAGTTCGCCGATGCCTGGGCGGGTCTGGCCGAGGCTTGCGCACTCATGGGCGGGATCTTCGAACCGGGATCGAAATGGATTGCGCGGGCTGAAAAGGCCGTTCGCAGGGCATTGAATCTAGATCGAGAGAACGTCGAAGCGTATGTCGCACGGGCGCGCATCATATGGACCCCCACCCGGAAGTTCCAGCATCGGTCTGCCTTGCGTTCCCTAGGGGAAGCACTACGAAGACGCCCAACCCACGATCAGGCGTTGAGCTGGCGGGCGCTTGTCCTGATGCACGTTGGGTTGCAGTCGCAAGCAAAAGAATGCCTGATGACGGCTTTGGCGGTTTCTCCTGATAACACTTTCACCTTGACTTTCATGGGGACCAACGCGCTCTACGCCGGCCAATACGATGAAGCGTGGGATTGGCACGCGCGAGCCTTGAGGCTGGATCGTACCAGCTTATGGGCCAACCTTCTTTCACCGGCGGCGCCGCTTTATGCTGGGGAAATGGAAAAGGCGGCCAAGGCGATCCAGTCTGCCACCCAAGTTCTCCCGAAGGATCCGCTGCTCTCCAGTTACGAAGCGTTACTCTGGGCCAAACGAGGAGCACGCCGCAAAGCGGAACAGTTGATCCAAAAGGCTACTCATGGCGGTAAATCGTTGTTGCACACCCATCACATGATGCATACGGTCGCCGCGGCGTACGCAGTATTGGGAAAGCACAAACCCGCACTGTCCTGGCTCCGCAAAGCGAGCACGAACGGTCTGCCAATTTATCCCGTTTTTCGCGACGATCCTCATTTTGAAGGCATGCGTAGTCAGCCTCCGTTCGTGAGCTTGATGGCTAACCTCAAGAGGGAGTGGTTATCCTACCAGCGGGAGTTTGGCAGTGGGTTGGCGAGCGGCTAGCCTCGCTTCTGTGGCCCACCGCCACGCGCCGCACCCTGGGCCCCGATGCGCGCGTTGCCGGGGCCGTCGTGTTCACCCCCTATGGAAGAGCGGTGGCCTATCCAATCCTGGAAAACGGGGTCTCGAATGTATTTGTGCAGCCGCTGGATGGCTCACCGGGGCGCCAGATCACAA
>QIAI01000225.1 GCA_003224995.1 Acidobacteriota bacterium | reverse complement strand
GCGCCAGCCGAGCCTACCGCTGAAGCACGCCCGATCAGATCGTAGATGTAAATCAGGGCTCATATCCTTGACAAAACTTTACTTGGGTTGACCGACTCTTTACCGCCGCTCCCTCCCCATTCGTGTTTCCATGAGTGCACGCAATTCAGGCGCCCGGCCGAGAACCCGGGTCGTGGAGGGAGTTTCGATGAGCAAGCGATTCAACATTCTGACCGCCATCCTGGCGGTCGCGTTGTGTACAGCGATGGCGTTTTCGCAAACCGTGGTGAAGTCGGCGCAAGGTGCGGGTCCGGAGGGCTTCGGGCATCGAGGCTTCGGAGCCCGCATGCTGGGCTTTTATGCCGACTATCTCGACCTCACCGATGCGCAGCAGGCGCAGGTCAAGGACATCCTGGCCAAGGAGAAACCCAGCATTCGTCCCTTGATTCAGCAGTTGGAGCAAGCCCACCAGCAGATGAATCATCTCGAACAAGCCGGAACCTTCGACGAGGCGAAGGTGCGGGCGGTTGCCAATCAACAGTCCCAGACCATGACCGAACTGCTGGTGCAGAAGGCTCGCATCAAGTCGGAACTGATGACCGTGCTGACGCCGGAGCAGAAGGACAAGATGGCAAAAATGGAAGCCCGTCACGCTGCCCGCATCCAGAAACATCTGCAAAGCGGACAAGCCGCTCCCAGCGAATAACTTCAATTCGGCGCACGGGTGGGCCGTTCCCACCTCGCGCTGAATACTTTTCACCGCCTTCCGGGCTTGTTGGAGCCACCGAGGACGTGTCTTTACAGCCCCGGCGCATCTGGGAAGAATTCGAACCAAAGAAAGGCTGGACGACGTTGAGAACAGTTGCGGGCGATCGCGAGTTGATTGAAGCTGTGGCGGCAGAAATGTCCGCCGGAATCCAATGTGCCGTCAATTTCTGGATGAAGCAGATCGAGGCCGCGTTGCATGATCCGCGGCTCACCACGCTGGGTCGTTTCCATGCCGTGCAGGACATTGTGAAGCGCTACACCGCTGCCGAGAAAGCCGAGACCAGCCGTGATCGATACATTGCGTAGCAGCCTGCGGGACCTGGGAGCCCCTCTGATGAATAGCGAGATGGTGTATTCGTTCCTGATGGGGATGGGATGGTTCTTCCTGCTGGGCTGGGCAGTAGCGCTGCTGGTGGCTTGCGCTTCTGTGTTCCGTCAGGATGGAATGGGCCAGTTCGCTGGCGCGTTAGACAAAGGCCCGTCGGGCAATCTCGCGCTGAAGATTAAAGATTCGCGAAGTTAAGCGCCAGGGCTAGCGCTTGGGATCGAACGTGAATTCCACTTGCGTCTTGGTTTCCGTATCGGCCGGAACGTACTTCCACTTGCGCACCGCGGCGCTGGCCGCTTCCACCAGCACGGGATTCCCGCCCAAGGGAGTGACCGTATCCACAGTTCCCTTTGCCGAAATTAGGATTTCGAGACGAACCACTCCGCCAATATGCGCTTCCCGCAGGGTCAGGGGATATCCGGGATTTTCCTTGTACGACAGCTTGCGGAGGGTTTTGGTCTGGGCGTGAGCGCGGGAACTCAGACTAAAAATTAGCCACAGCCCGAAGGTTGCCATGAGCCGGCGAATGCTCCGCACTGCCAGTCGCGTTTGGATTGGTCGGTTCTGCAAAAGGACTCCAAGCTACACGAATTCCCCAGGGTTCGGCCCATGGGAACGTTATGTCAGCCCAGAATTACCCGCAAGATTACCAACGTACTTGTGCTTTTTGGACGATTTCCAGGTCTTTTCTGCCGTTCCTGTACCCGCCACCCTCACATGGTGATCTCTGAACCCTGACAACCTCTGCACCCTGCCTTGGTAAAATCGCATCTAGACTAGCGATGCTGCCGAAAAGCCTGCGACCGCTTTACCCATACCTGAAGAAATACCGGCGGGGATTCCTGATCAGCACGTTGTGCGTGCTGCTGCTGAACGGCATCGCGGTGCAATTTCCGCAGGTCATCAAAGCGGCTTTGGATTACCTGCAGAATGGCGGCCGATCCATCAACCGCCTCGGATTTTATGCCCTGTTGCTGGTGCTGATCGCCGGCACCAAGGGAATCTTCCAGTACTTAACCCGCTGGATTGTGATTGGCATCTCGCGCGACATCGAATTCGATTTGCGCAACGATCTTTTCCAGCACCTGGAACAGCTTTCCTATCCCTACTACCAGCGAACCCGCACCGGCGACATCATGGCGCGCGCCACCAATGACCTGAATGCGGTCCGTATGCTGCTCGGCCCGGCGATCATGTATTCCGCCAACACGCTGGTGTTCACCGCAGGGGCGCTCATCTACATGATGAAGATCAGCCCCAAGCTGACCTTCTACACTTTCCTGCCGCTGCCGGTCGCCAGCATCGTAATTCAGTATTTCGGGCGGCAAATCCACGAGCGCTTTGAAAAGATTCAAGCCATGTTTTCCGACATCTCGGCGCGCGCGCAGGAGAATTTTTCCGGAGCCCGAGTGATCCGCGCTTATGCCCAGGAGAACGCGGAGGTTCGGCAGTTTGAAGTTGCTAATACGGAATACATCGCGCGCAGTCTGCCGCTCGCCCGGCTCATGGGTCTGCTGTGGCCCACGCTGGAGTTAACCCTGGGGCTGGCGGTGGTGCTGGTGCTGTGGCTCGGCGGACGTGAAGTTCTGTTGAATCACATCACGGTGGGGCAGTTCGGCGCGTTTCTGACTTACATGATCCAGCTCACCTGGCCCGTGATCGCGCTGGGCTGGGTCATCAACATCTTTCAGCGCGGCACCGCGTCGCTCAAGCGTATCAATGAGATCATGCTGGAAAAGCCGGAGATCACTGATGATCCGGCATTGCTGGCGAGTTTGCCTCCGGTGAAAGAGCTAAGCGGGGAAATTGAATTTCGCGGTTTGAATTTCGCCTACAACGGTA
>QIAI01000224.1:2007-8015 GCA_003224995.1 Acidobacteriota bacterium | reverse complement strand
CACATCTCCGGTTGCGGTATTCCGGTATTCGACCCATGGAATGGTTTGCCGGGCCGCATCTGCTGCCGCGAATCGGATATGAACTCCAGGCCCCAGGTGCGCGCCGTGAATACCCGAGATCTTGTTCCCCCCCACCATCATCAAGAGGACAGTTTGTGTGCGGCTGCTCGATTCGTCTTCGGCATACTTGTTGACTACACGCAGTTTCACGCCCGCAAACTTCTGCGGCCAATGGCAGTTCTCGCAGGTCTCTCTGGCAGGCACTAGACGATTGCTCTCCAGAGCCGAAGGAATTGGTCGTCGATAGGTATCAAATACAGTTTCAATCAGCTGACGAGTTCCTGCCGTCTTGCTCTCGATCCACCCGGAGGCGCCAGGCGCCACGTGACACTCGACGCATTCCAACCTGGAGTGCGGCGAATTCTGGTAGGCAGCAAGCTCCGGGCTCATGCTGTGGCAGGTTCCTCCGCAGAACTGCGGTGTCTCCATGTGCTTGACCGCTCGGTAGGTGACCTGAGTTCCGATCAAAATATTAAGAGCGGTGGTGATGCCAAAAAACCAAGCGAGGCGCTGCAGCGCAGCCTTGCGATCGAAATCGGGCTGTGCTAATCCTTTCTGAATATTGCGCTTGCTCAAATAGATACCTAGCGGGATCAGCGCCAAACCGGTGAAAAAAATTACCGGAAGAATCATGAATACGATGATCCCAACGTAGGGATTGTCGACGTGGCCGCGCATGTGGAGAGGCAAAACAAAGAGCCACGAAATCCCCGCGGTCGTGACCAGTGCTGTGCCTGCCATGCTCAACCAATGTCGAGTTAGTAAGGACCAGACCGGCCTGTCGCTTGGGTGATTCATCGTCTCGGTGGTGAGCGAACCCCAACTAAGTGAGGGGAGTCTAACGGGTCGGTGCTGAGAGCTACCACTGTCACAACCTACAGTGTTGAGCGTGCTGGCTCGCCCTTACAATCACACACGATTGGTCGCACTGCGACGGTTCTGGGGATCGAAAACCCGACAAAGTAAAGAGAAGAACCCACTGTAAGCGCCTTGAATCCTCCGGATGGATGGGTGTGCGCGGGAGCGAATCGCTATGAAAACGGAAAGCGGGCGGGTCGAAACAGTTCCACAGAGCTTGGCGGACGGCAATCCCCGCACACAGAGCTCGTCAGGAGTCAACCGCAGAGAGTGGTTCAAGCTGACCGTCGGCGGTAGCGTGGGCCTCGGACTTGGCGGACTCCTGGACATGACGGCAGTGAAGGCGGCTGCTCAAAACCTAAAGCTCTCGAATGTGAGTGAGTTCACGACTTCCTGCAATTTCTGTTCTTGCGGATGCGGCATGATTGCGTCGGTGCGGGAAGGCAAACTGATTGCCATGGAAGGCGACTATGACCACATCGTAAACCGGGGATCGACCATTGGGAGGATATCTCGTGGGACAACGCGATTGAACGAATCGCGCAGAAGATCCGCAAGACCCGGGATGCAACATGGATTGCGACCCAGAAACTCGACGATAAAGACGTGCCGGTCAACCGAACGGACGCGATCGCCTTCATGGGTGGCGCGCAGAACACGAATGAAGAGTGTTATCTCTTCCAGAAAGCACTACGTCTGCTTGGGACAGCCTTCGTCGAGCATCAGGCACGACTTTGACACAGCCCAACCGTCCCCGGTCTAGGGGCAGCGTTCGGGCGCGGAGCCATGACCAACCACTGGATCGACTTGCAGCATTGCAAGACGATTCTTGTGGAGGGCAGCAATGTGGCGGAAAACCATCCGATGGCCTTCAAGTGGATTCGGAAGGCCCAGGAAAACGGTGCGATCCTCATTCACGTGGACCCGCGATTTACGCGGACCTCGGCAGGAGCCGACATATACGCGCGCATTCGTCCCGGCACCGATGCCGCCTTTCTCGACACCGTGATCAACTACGTCCTGATTCAAAAGCTGTACGACGAGGACTACGTCACGACGCATACGAACGCCCTCTTTTTGGGTCAGGAGGATTTCGATTTCAAAGATGGACTCTTCAGCGGATTTGACGAAGAGAAGCACAAATACAACACGGCGAGTTGGGGTTATCAGCTCGACGGAAAGAGAAAGCCGCGCCGCGCCGCGAGCCTGGATGATCCCCACTGCGTCTTTGGACACCTCAAGAAATTTGTTTCACGCTACACCCTCGAAGTGGGTGAGAGCGTCACCGGTATTCCCGCGGATCAGATTCGCCAGATTGCGGAAACCATGGCCAAGAATCGGCCGGGAGCCATCCTGTACGCACTCGGAATGACTCAGCACACGACCGGTGTGCAGGGGATCAGGGGGTTCACGATCCTGCAGCTCTTGCTCGGTAATGTCGGCAAGCCCGGTAGCGGAGTGAATGCGTTGCGGGGTGAGCCCAACGTCCAAGGCGCGTGCGACATGGGTGTGCTGAACAATTACACGCCCGGTTATCTCAACTACCCGGCGCACACCGAGCCTACGCTTGCGGAATACACAAAAAGGAATGGGACTGGAGACCGTAAATGCCTGGTGAATATGCTCAAGGCATTCTACGGAGATGCGGCCACTCCCGAAAACGATTTCGGCTACGCCTGGCTGCCCAAACGCAATGCCGGAAAAGATTACGGTACCATGTCAATCTTCGAGGATGCTCTCGCCGGAAAGCTGAAGATGTTGTGGATTGTCGGTCAGAACCCCGCAGTAACGACACCCAACCTGAAGTTGACGTTCGACGCGATGGCGAAGCTCGACATGCTAGTAGTGCAGGAGATTTGGGAGACGGAGACGGCGACTTTCTGGTGCCGCCCCGGAGTTGACCCCAAGTCCATCGGCGCCGAAGTAATTTTGCTGAAAAGAATGGAACCATCTCCAACTCGGGAGGCATGGTGCAGTGGCGACATGCGGCGGTAAAACCACCCGGGGATGCGAAACCAGACGGCGAAATCGTCGATCTGATTTTCCGCAGGGTGCGCGAACTTGTAAAGGACTCCACCGACCAGAAGGATTTGATCCTCAAGAATGCCTTTTGGACCTACACCACTGCCGAAGATGTACTTCGCGAAATCAACGGCCGTGCATTGCGCGACATTCCAACTTCCAATCTGAAAACCGGTGATCTCGTTAATAAGGTATCCGACCTGCAACCCGATGGCTCGACTTCTTGTGGGGCTTGGATCTACGCGGGAGTTTTTGGTGGTGGAGTTAATCTGTCCAAACGGAGAGACTCGCGAACCGACCCGGGAGGTCTAGGCCTGTACCCGAACTTCGGGTGGACATGGCCGAACAATATGCGAATCCTCTACAACCGCGCGTCTTGCGATCGACACGGCAAACCATATCCCGGCTCGAAGCCGATCGTCTAGTGGGACGAGGCCGCAAAACGCTGGACAGGATATGACGTCCCCGATGTTCCCGTACCCACCGATGGACCAGACACGCCGAACGGGCAGAAGCCGTTTCACTTGAATCCGGAAGGTGTTGGACGCCTCTTTGCAGCGGCCTACGAGGATCTGGACGCCAAGAGTCCAGAGGTGCCACGCGATGTTGCCTATGTTCCCAAGGATGGTCCACTGCCCGAAATGTACGAGCCTGTCGAGAGTCCGGTGGAAAACATTTTGCATCCGAAAGTAAAACACAATCCCCTGCTCAAATATCCGCGCGTCGAATCCTACCAGCCCATCGGCACCGTCGCCGACTTCCCCTTTGTCTTGATGACGTCAACCGTCGCGGAACACTGGTGTGGAGGTTCCTCTACACGCAATATTCAGTGGCTGAACGAGCTGATTCCTGAACCCGTAATCGAAATCCCGGAAAGCCTGGGCCGGAAACTAAACGTAAAAACGGGGGACTGGGTGAAAGTCTCGTCCGCCCGAGGCGAACTCACAGTAAAAGCCGTGGTCACGCCGAGAATGCAAACTTTGAAGGTAAATGGCAATGAGGTCACGATTGTCTGGATGCCCTACAACTGGGGATACAAAGGGCTCTCAACCGGCCCCAGCGTAAACCATCTCACCATCGACGCCGTGGATCCCGGAGCCGGAACTCAGGAAACGAAAGCCTGCCTGGTGAACGTGGTGAAAGCACATGAGGCAGCGGCAAAAACGTCCGGCCCTCGAGGTAGAAGAACATGACGCAAACGGCAGCCGCGATTCAAACCAAGAGCACCCTCGTCGACATAACGAAGTGTATTGGCTGCCGGGCATGCCAGGTTGCCTGCAAGCAGTGGAACGATCGCGAAGGGGAACAAACAGAATTAAACGGCTACCTGGGCTTTCAGAACCCCGCCACTCTGAGTGCGAACACGCTCACGCTGATCACGTTTCATGAACTGCCTGACGAGAAAGCGCAGGGCGGTCTCCATTACCTTTTCACTATGCGCCGTTGTCTCCACTGTCTGGAACCGGCGTGCGCGTCGGCCTGTCCGACGACCGCCCTGACAAGGGATCCCGATGCTGTCAGCTATAACGCGGATAAATGCATCGGCTGCCGCTACTGCGAATGGGCATGCCCCTGGGGAGTCCCAACGGCGGAATGGGACTCGCTCGCTCCGAAGATACAGAAGTGTACTCACTGTGCTGACCGCTCCGATCAGCCAGTCCCCGCAGCCTTCAACGGACAGCCATTGAGCGCAGAAGAAAATAAGTGGTTCCGCGAGAACATTGCCACACCGGCGTGCGTCAAGGCTTGCCCGGCTGACTGCCTGCGCTTCGGTGATCGGGATGAAATGCTGCAGGTGGCTCGCGACCGCATCTCTGGTCATCCTGACAAATATGTGGACCACATCTACGGAGAAAAGGAAGCTGGTGGCACCAGCGTGCTGTACCTGTCTTCCGTGCCATTCGAAAAGATCGGATTTCCTGACGTCGGTACCAAGCCGTATCCGGGGTTTTCGAGTCTCGCTTTGCACGCCGTTCCACCGGCCGTAATGGCCGTGGGTGCGCTGCTGGCTGGCACCTACGCCTTCTTGAAGCGCCGCGCCTCCGCGATCGCTCGCGGCGGCCAAGTGGAAACGTCCGCGGCTGAGAGCCACAGCCATCATCCGGAGTTTGAGTCTTTGCAGCAAAAGTTATTGACTCCGTTTAATAAGGTCCTTCTCGGCCTGATGATCTTCGGAGCGATTTCGCTGATTGCCCGGTTCGTTCTGGGGCTAGGCGGCAGCACACACCTTTCTGACACGTACGCGTGGGGACTCTGGATCGTTTTCGACTTGGTGTGGATCGCAGTGGCCGCCGGCGCGTTCGCGACTGCCGGGCTGATCTATGTCTTCCAGCGCAAGGACCTTTATTCCATGGGCCGTTCCGCGGTGCTCATGGGACTCTTAAGCTATTCGTTTGTTACAGTCACGCTAATCGCGGACTTGGGATTGCCGTGGCACTTCTATCAGCTGGGCATGCAGTCTCCCGAGCAATCCGCCATGTTCGAGGTTTCGTGGTGTGTCGGCCTTTACGTCTCGATTCTGCTCCTTGAGTTCCTGCCCGTTCCGTTCGAACGTTGGGGATTGAAAAAAGCTTTGGACATCTGGCATCGTTGGTCGGGCGCTTATGTGGCCTTTGCAGTCACATTGTTCGTCTACCTGCTGTCACGCAACATAGTTTATGCGGCTCTCGCAGCAGCCATATTTTCTTTCATGGCTTTCGTCTTCCGAGCGAAGGGGAAGAAGTCCGAGCCCATCATGTTGGCCATTGCGGCCGTGACGCTGTCCACCATGCACCAGAGCTCTCTCGGTTCTTTGTTCTTGCTTATGCCGGATAAGCTTGGCTCGCAGTGGTGGTCTCCCGTGATGCCCGTCTCTTTCTTCTTATCTTCAATCGCGGCAGGTACGGCTCTCGTCATCCTAGTCGAGCTGTGGATCGCGAAAGCTTGGAAGCGCTCGCTGCAGATTACGCAACTGGCGGCGATGGGGAAGATCACCTTCTGGTCGCTCCTGGTCTATTTGGTATTTCGCCTTGGTGACATGGCAATTCGAGGTCAGCTCGCGGGCGCTTTTGAGGGCAGGCTTGGCGCGC
>QIAI01000224.1:0-1868 GCA_003224995.1 Acidobacteriota bacterium | reverse complement strand
GAAGGGTCCGATGCCGCAGGTCGCGCCGGAATCGTACTCTCCATCGATTTTCGAGTGGGGCATCTCGGTTGGCCTGATCGCTGCGACCATCTTCCTTTTCGGGCTTGGCGCGAGGCTCCTGCCGCTCCTCCCCAAGCAACCCGCCGTTCAAGGAGATTGATTTCGTGACTCGCGATGTGTGGCTTTCGAGGCATCCATACCTCCAACCAGTCGCCGACCTGCACGCGCGGGTCGACGCTGCACTGGCTGAAGTCTTCATCCCCAGTCCCGCCATCCCTATTTGGGATGACTACCTTGACGACTTCTATGCTGGTGTCCCACTGCTGCGGAGCTCGATGATTGCGATCGACTTGAATCCTGTAGAGACTGCTGTCGTAGCCCTGGTGGAAGAGTTGGCTTCGAAGGTTTTGCCGGGAAGGCTGGCGAAGGAGACCCGAGCCCTCCACGCCGAACTGCATCAGGACCCGGATGCACCCCGCCGCGCCGTTGCTTGGTTGCTCGCTAGCGATTCGTTCACACCTGCGTGTCCGGGCTTGCTGCAGTACTTAGGCTGGGCTGTGCTAGCCCGCTATCTCCACCCAATAGTGAAAGCGTTCGAGAGTTGGCGCGATGAGGAACGCTGGCTGCGCAACTACTGCGCCACGTGCGGATCGCCGCCTGCGATGGCCCAACTGGTCGGGACCGATCCCGGCCGCCTCAGATTACTCTCGTGCGGTCGTTGCGGTACACGTTGGCGCTATCGGCGAACCGGTTGCCCATTCTGCGAAACAGAAGGCGATCACCGGCTCACCCTCCTGGCTGTCGAAGGAGAAGGCGGGCTGCGGATCGACCACTGCGAAGCTTGTGGCGGCTATCTCAAGACCTACAACGGAGAGGGGAGCGAGAGTGTGCTTCTTGCAGACTGGACCTCACTTCACCTCGACATAGTCGCCCTCGATCGCCGCCTGAAGCGGTTAGCGTTGTCTCTATACGAACTTTGAGCCACCCGCAGACACTGAACCCCCGCGGCCACCAGCGCATTTCAGCAACTTGAACAATCCGAGCGCGCTCAGTGCCTTGGAAATGGAATTCTAGCAGGCCGGCGCGGTTCCGTTTTGAACCAGGCAGCAGAGAAATAACACGTGGTGGCGTGTGGGGTACGTGGTCAAAACCTGCTGCGAAAGAGCGAGCCTGATAATCGCAAACTCTCCAATCCCACAGCACATTGGACACCCCAGGGCTATTTAGCAACCAGAATAGGAACATCTGCTGGCGGCGCTGGCGGCGGGGGCGGCATTGAACCCGTCAGTTTCCTTTGTTGCTCAATTTCTGTTGCCGTGAACTCGACGACTTTGGTGGCCGTAATATTCATCCCCGGTTTCAGACCAAAGGCATCCACCTTTTGCCCTTCCACATTGAACTTCTGGCCCTTGGGGATCTCGAATTGTTCATTGCTTCCGTCTTCCATGGTCAGAAAGACATACCTTGGCGGGTTGACGTGCCACACCCTGCCTTTGACCGTCCGCGCCGTGGTCACGATCTTGGGAGTGGTGGTTATCGTTGTCGTTCTCTCCAGTGTCATGCCAGCCTTTAGATCGTAAATGCCGATTTCCTGGCCATCCACGACGGCCTTGAAGGTGTATGGCACATTGGCGATATGGCGGATCGTGCCGTCTTCCATCCTCAACACCAGGTCGTTGCCAGATACGAGGACCACCTCGGAACGGTCAACCTTCACCCGCCGCGTAGCTTTACCAGTTGTCGTAGTAGTTTGCGTATGCACTTGAGCGCTCCCGCTCAGCGCAACGACCATGCAAACAACTCCGGCCCCGTGCGCCATTGACAAGCGCGCCCATCCGCCCCCCGACTTCATGGTGTGTTCTCCTTTG
>QIAI01000223.1:4269-5791 GCA_003224995.1 Acidobacteriota bacterium | reverse complement strand
CCCAAACCAACCTCGTGCCCCAGTTGGCGATTCTAGGGATTGGCATCGACGACAGAATCCGGGGCATGGTGAGTGATTTACGAATCACTTCAGGGATCATCGTACTCGGGAAGGCCGCGGAATTATTCGGTCCTGACATCGGCCTGACCAGCGGAGACGTCATTCACGCGATTAATAGCCGGCCGGTGGATACGGTGGAAAATTTGCGGAGCGCGTTAGCGCAGCTGAAATCCGGCGACTCCGTCGCCCTGCAAGTGGAACGGCAGGGCAAGCTGCAATTCGTCTCGTTTGAATTGGATTGATGAGTGCAGGGAAAGCTACTGGCGAGGAGCGTAGTAGCCTTGGCGGGCTCGGACTTGCAGGTCCTTTTTCAACGCGCTGATCTGGATGCTGCGATAGCGGCCATCCGCGTCGAAATCCGCGGGATGATAGGAAACCACGTACTGGCTGCGCAACTCGTCTTCAATGGCGGCGAAGGAATTTTTAATGTCCTTCATCTTGAAGGGGAAGAAGGCCCGGCCTCCGGTGGCGGCCGCGAGCTTCTCCAGATTTTTATCGCCGCGCAGGATGAGGCCACTGTCGTCGGTAGAGATGGCGTAGATGATCACTTCGGCGCGCTGCGCCATTTCCACGGCCTGCGAAAGACTGACATCGCTCTGGTTGTCATCGCCGTCACTGAGAACAATGAGCGCCTTACGCTGGGGACGATCCGATTGCTCCTTGAGCAGCTTGTCACGACAAGCGTGGTAAATGGCATCGTAAAGCGCGGTGCCTCCGCCTTCGTGCAAGGAGCGAACGCCGCGCGAAAGCTCGGTAATTTTGTCGGTAAAGTCCTGGGCCATATTTTGGGAGCCATTAAAGCCCATCACAAAAGCTTTATCGAACCCCGGACGCAGTACGTGCTGCAGAAAACTGGTGGCGGCATCCTGTTCAAAATCGAAGCGGGTATGGACCGAGCCGCTGACATCGACGAGCAAGCCCATTTTCAAGGGCAGGTCGGTCTCGCGACGGAAATTTACGATGGACTGAACCGGCTTGTGATCGTCGAGAAAGCTGAAGTCGTTTTGGTTCAGATTGCGCACAAACTTGCCGTGCTTGTCAGTAGCGATGAAGAGCACATTGACTTCATCCACGCGCTTGCGAATGGTGAGGATGGAATCCTGGGGATCATCGCCAGAATTTGGGGTGGAAAGCGCACTGGAGGAACTGACTACGTAGCTTGCCGGAGGACTCTGCGCGGCCGCAGGATACGCTGCCAGCAGCGCGGTCACCAGCGAGATGCAAAAAATGTGTTTCGTGTACTTCATTCCCACCATTTCCAAAAATTTCACTGCCAATCACGCCAATTCAATACGCCCTAAGCATTAGATGCACGTTGTAGGCCGAAAGCCTTGCCCCGCGCTGCGATTGCATGCTCGACTCTAGGAGAGACCCGGTGAGTTTCCAAGTTACAAAAGGAGCACGCACTTGGTTATGGCACGGAAGGGCCATAAATCCATGCTTTGGCGAGGCTTGAAAACAC
>QIAI01000223.1:0-4240 GCA_003224995.1 Acidobacteriota bacterium | reverse complement strand
AAGGAACTCAAAGGCAACGCAGGACAGCAGGATGATGACAAAAAGCACGCAAAAAAAGACTTTGCCGAAACACCCCGCCACAGACCTGGTGCGTTGCACCTGGGCCCGCAATCCACTTGCAATCCGTTATCACGATAAGGAATGGGGGATCCCGGTGCACCGGGATTCTCGTTTATTTGAATTTCTTATTCTCGAAGGAGCGCAGGCTGGATTGAGTTGGGACACGATTCTGCAAAAGCGCGAGAACTATCGCTTGGCCTTCGAGGGTTTTAATCCGGAACAGGTCGCCCGCTTCGATCAGCGACGAATCGCGAAATTGCTGTCCAATCCGGGAATCGTGCGCAACCGCCTGAAGATCGCCTCGGCGGTTCTCAACGCGCAGGCATTTCTCAAAGTACGGGAAGAATTCGGCAGCTTCGATCGATATGTCTGGCAGTTTGTAAATGGGCAAGCGCGCGTGAATGCCTGGCAGTCCTCGGCACAGGTTCCGGCGCGAACCGTCGAGTCCGATGCGATGAGTAAAGACCTGCAGAAGCGCGGCTTCAAGTTTGTGGGCTCGACGATCTGCTATGCGTTCATGCAGGCGGTCGGTATGGTAAACGATCATCTGGTGNNNNCTTTTCTCCCGCAAATGGATGAAGTGATGTCCAACATTTTTGACAACCTGTAGTACAAATGTTAGTACATCTGGGTATTTTGGGAGTGATTCGCGTTCAAATGCCCTGTGTTTTCATGGGTTTCAATAATTTCCAATTGGAATTCAGGTTGCCGCTCTGTGTATGTTCAGTTCGGAACGATTAGCCCTTTCGTGTGGTCCGTTAGCCCTCCCCCTTCGTGCATTTTTCAGAATTAGGTGGTTACAGTGAACAAGGCGATAGCGGATAGGGTTGCGACGAAAAACATGGGTCAGTTCAAAGTTCGCGCCGAGAAGCCGAAGCCGACGAGTGCGGCGTATTCGGCAAACTTGTATCCCGAGGCGGCGGTGTTGGGGCTTGACCAGGAATCGTTCCGCTGGCAAGAGTCCACATTCGCCATGCTGAACCTGGCCTTGCTGGCGTCACTCTTATGCGGGCACGCACTCTTCTCCGAACATTTTGGGACGCCCACCCCGGCGTTAGTAGGGCTGCTGAGCATCGGCTTCCTGTTACAGCTAGGCGAGTTGGTGTGGATGCAGACGCGAACCCGGCCGCTCAGCGAAAAGGCAGTCCAAAGCTTAACCCTGCTGCTCGGCGTTTTTACAGATCGGGTGGACAGTCCTTACTACGTGCTCATGCTGGTGCCGGTATTGTTGTCGGCGTTCCGGCGTTCACTGCTGGAAACGCTGGTGGTGGTGATCGCCGCCGGCACATCGCAATTTTACGTGGTTTGGCACTTCTTCCAGTTGCATTCTCCGGTGGAAGAGGATGAGTACTTCGAAGCCGGTACGATTTCGCTGATCTTCCTTCTTACCGGAGTGCTGGTGTGGTTCCTGGTCACCCACCTGCGTCGGCAGGAGGCGGGGTTGGCAGAAAACTTGCTCGAATTGAGTAAAGCTCGGGAGCGTCTGCTGCAGGAAGAGAAGCTGGCCGCAGTGGGCCGTTTATCGGCGGCGATCGCGCATGAGATCCGCAACCCCGTGGCGATGATTTCCAGTTCGCTGGCTACGGCAATTCGCAGCCCGCTTTCGCCCCGCGAGCGGGAAGAGATGTTTGATATCGCAGCCAAGGAAGCCGACCGGCTGGAGCGTCTGACCAACGATTTCCTGACATATGCCAAGCCCCGCGTGCCCGAGTGTCAACCAGCGAATGTGATGGATACATTGGCGTATGTGGCAGACGTTTGTCGCGCACACGCGTTGCGGCGACAGGTAGATGTGCGCGTAGAGGGCCCGGAAGAAGCGATTGCGCTGATGGATGCTCCACAGGTGCAGCAGGCGCTGTTGAATCTCGCCATGAACGCGGTGGAGGCGTCGGCGTCGAATTCAGCAGTAGTTTTGCGGGCGGAGAATGAGAGCGAGTACGTACGCATTGACTTGGAAAATGGCAATGGGCCGATCTCGGAAGCGGTAGTACCCAGCATATTTGAACCATTTTTTACGACCAAACTTTCGGGTACGGGATTGGGACTTGCGATTGCTCACAATATTGTGCGCTCGCATGCAGGCCAGTTGCAGCTGACCGTGAATACGGCAGATACAGTCCGCTTCACGCTCACGCTTCCACGGGTGAACGTGCCAGAGGACAAGGGACAGGCATAAGCACTATGGGCAGAGTTCTGATGGTGGACGATGAACCACACATGCACAAAATCCTGGCCTCCAACCTGGAGCAGGACAAACACATGGTTTGGCACGCTGCCGGCGTGGAGGAAGCACGGCTGGCGCTCAGCAGCAATCAGTACGAGGCGGTGCTGACGGATCAAAAAATGCCGGATGGCGGCGGGCTGGATGTTTTGGCCGCGGCGCGCGACACCGATCCTAACTTGTCCGTGGTTTTCCTGACGGCCGTGGCTACGCTCGAACTGGCGGTCGAGAGTATGCGCAAGGGCGCATTCGACTTCCTGGCCAAGCCGTTTATGCCGGAGGTATTGCGGGCGGCGATCCAGCGCGCCTGCGATCACACTACGCTGCTGCGGGAAAACAGCCTGCTGAAAGCGGAGGTAGGGCGGCTGGAGGGATCGTCGGAAATCTTCGGCGAGACGCTCGCCATGCGCGAAGTTCGAGAGAAGATCGCGCGGGTAGCGCCGACCTCGGCGACGGTGTTGATTATGGGCGAAACCGGTACGGGCAAGGAACTGGTGGCGCGCGCCATCCACCGACAAAGTCCGCGCGCCGGGAAGCCGTTTCTGGCGGCAAACTGTGCGGCGTCCACCGAGACCCTGCTGGAAAGCGAGCTGTTCGGACATGAGCGGGGCGCCTTCACGGGCGCTGATCGCAACCGCCTGGGACTGTTCGAAGCGGCGCACGAGGGCACTCTCTTTCTGGATGAAGTCGCAGAAATGTCGCCGGCGGCGCAAGCCAAGCTGTTGCGGGTTTTAACCGACGGCCAGGTGATGCGTATTGGTTCGGTCAAGACGCGCACGGTGGATGTTCGGGTATTGACCGCCACCCATCGCGATCTTGAACAGAGAGTGAAGGATAGTTTGTTCCGCGAAGACCTTTATTACCGTCTCGCGGTGGTGCCGATCTCCATTCCGCCGCTGCGGGAACGCACTGCGGACGTGGGAGCTTTGTGCGATTTGTTCCTGGGACAGATTGCGCGGGAACTGAAACTTCCCAAGCGACGGTTGAGTGGGCAGGCGCTTATGCGTTTGCAGGCTTATGAATTTCCGGGGAACATCCGCGAACTGCGGAACCTGATTGAACGAGCCGTGATTTTGGCACCCGGCGAAGAAATCGGGGCGGAGCATTTTCCGCTGCGTACCGGGGCAGCGGCTGCGGTGGAAGGCAGCGAAGCCGGCCGGGACGGGGCCATGAACCTGGGATGGATTGAAGCTTTGCCGCCCAGTTTCGACTTACGCAATTTTCTTTCGACGGTGGAAAAGAGTCTTATCGAGAGAACGCTGCAATCCACGCGCGGAGCCCAGGCGGAAGCGGCGCGGCGGCTGGGATTGTCGCGCAGCGATCTTTCCTACAAACTACTGAAATACGAGCTAAGAAAAGAAACCGCGGTCTCGTAAACGGGGCTTTCGCGAAACAGGATCTGGCAATCAGGCGCAGCGGTTTGCGTCAAACGATCCCGCCGCACGCACGCGGATGGTGTGCGGAATCTGTTCCAACTCGCGAATCAGGGCAGCATCGCATCCCTGATTAATGTCGTAAATGGCATAACCCACATCGCCGCGAGTATCGAGCACCTGGCGCTCGATATTGATGCCGCGCTTTGCCAGCACCCGGTTCAACGCGAAAAGCATTCCCGGCACATTCTGATGAACGTGAGTGAGCCGCTGCGACTCCGGCGAACGCTCGAGCTGACAGTGCGGCAAGTTCACGCTCAGCATGCTGTTGCCGCTTGCCAGATAGTCCACCAGGCGCACCGAGACAAACTGTCCGATATTCTGCTGCGCTTCCTCGGTGCTGCCGCCGATGTGAGGGGTCAGAATGACGTTGGGTAAATTCTGTAAAGGACTGGAAAAGGCACCTTGGGTCTCCGGTTCCTGCGGGAACACATCGATAGCGGCGCCTGCGACGCGGCCATCGCGGAGATGCGCGGCCAGAGCCGCGTGATCGACCACGAAACCGCGGCTCAGATTCAGAAAGCAG